>CAJONM010000090.1 GCA_905235885.1 uncultured Clostridia bacterium | reverse complement strand
TCTGCCGCGCAGCCGGCAGCGAAGAGCGGAGCGACAAGCTCCGGACAGACGGCGGTAAAGAGCAGCTCTACTGCAAAGGCATCATCGTCGGGCGCGGCAAAGAGTGCGTCGAGCGCGACTAAGCAGGCGGCGGCAACGCCTAAGCTCACCGCAAAGCCTGTTTCCGTAAAGATAACATATACCGCGGATAAAACTGTCGGTCTGATCTCAAAATCAGCTTCCGAGCTGCTTACGGAGCCGGATATTGCCGATCTGTCGGCATATGAGCTTAGGATAGCAAGGAACGAGATATATGCCCGTCACGGCAGAAAATTCAAGGATCCCGTTCTACAGGAATACTTTAATTCATGCTCGTGGTATAAGGTAAATCCCGACTACTATTACGCAGATGACTCCGCAAATCTTACAAAGACGGAGCAGAAGAACGCGAAATTCATAAGAGATTATGAAAATTCGCTTAAAGACGGTAACAACTAATCTATATATAAAAACATCGGTATCCCGCTTGCGCCCGACTTGGCGCGGCAGATGACCGATGTTTTTTTGCTATATAAGAAATTGCTTTCTTATATAGACAAAGAGGGGTAATATGTCGATTAATGGATAATTATACATATTTGATTATTGACTTTTTTTTTCTTTGATTGTATACTGTATAAGATTTTAATGAATATAGTATACAATGCGTGGGAAGTGTATTTTTAATGTATAAAAAAGGATTATCTGTTATCATATCAGCGGTGCTGGCGATTGCTGTCAGCGGATGCAAGGGCGGCAGGAGCGACGCCAAGCTTATAACCTCCGCGCCGGTCATGACATCTCTTTATGATGTAACGCTTGATTATCAGGGCATTGTCAAGGCAAAAGAAACCAAAAACTACTCGTTTATGACCGGCGGCAAGATCGAGGCGATATATGTTGAAAAGGGACAGCTTGTCCATGGAGGAGATATCCTCGTTCAGCTTGACGCGGTGGAAATAGAAAACTCAGCGCAGAAGAGCGCGAATAATGACCTTATTTCTGAAAATAATCTAAATAAAACGGAAGCTACATATTTAACAAATGTAACGAACGCACAGATCAATATAAACACGCTCAAAACTGGCATAAAGGCGATAGACTCCAATATATCCGCGTATAAGCAGAGCATATCGGCGGCGGAGAAGGGAATAAACGATTATGCCTCAAGCATACCGATAGCCGAGCAGGGCGTTGCCGCGCTTGAGAAGGCGGTAAATACGGATCAGGCGCAGATCGACGCGGTCAAAGCAAGTATAAACGCATTCGCGCAGAAGCTCGAAAGCACGCGCGAGGCGGTAGATCTGGCAAAGACAAATCTGGAGCGTATGAGGACGCTTTATGAAAATGGTGCGGTATCAAAGAGTGAACTTGAAACTATACAGGTACAGTATGATGACGCGGAGGCGTCATACAAGCAGGCTGTCGCACAGCAGTCATCAAACGAGGTGAGCCTTGAGCAGCTCAAGGCGTCGCATGAGGCAAACCTTGCGACACTTGAGGGAAAGAAGCAGGAGGTCTCGGCGATGAACACTCAGCTTGCCGCAAACAAGGCTCAGGTAAAGGCGATGTATGCCCAGCTTGACACTCTGAACGCGCAGCGAGCGCAGTCGGCGGCACAGCTTGAAACGGCTAATAAGGAGCTTGCCAATCTCAAAAATTCTATGAATGCGGATGTAAGCAGCCAGGAGGCGGCGGCAAAAATATCGAAGCTGTCAACGGAGCAGGCAAACCGCGCCGTAGACAATTCAACCCTGATCGCGGACGCGGACGGCTATGTTATGGCGGTCACGCTCAAAGAGGGCGAGATAACCGGTGCCGGAACACCGGTAGTTATCGTCAAATCCGAAACAAAGGTTGTATCCATAGGAGTATCGCTTGAGGATTACAGTAAGCTTGCGGACATAACGGCGGTGCGGATAAACGGCGACACCGAAGGAAAGATAGATACGATTTCGCAATATCCGGATGAGTCCACGCGTACATATACGGTTGATATATCGTTCGATAATAAAGATCTGCCCATGGGTGAGATAGTGAATGTATCGCTTGTTACGGAGCAGTGCGACGGTGCGTTCATACCTATCGACAGCGTTATAAATATAGACGGCATAGACTATGTTTACAAGGTAAATGATGACGATACGGTATCGCGTATAGAGGTCGAGCTGGGCGAGGTGCTTGACGCAACGGTACGCGCGAAAAATCTTACAAACGAACGGATAGTGACATCCGGCATAAAATCGCTCAATGACAATGACAAGGTCGCGGAGGCGGACGGGACAGATGGTAGGTAAGCTTGTAGACGCGCTGATAAAGCGAAGGACGGTAATATTTATAATCCTTATCGCTATCGTAATAGGCGGTATATTCTCGTATATGACGCTGCCTCGCTCATCGTTCCCGAAGGTAGATCTGCCGATGGCGACCGTGACCGTTATATACCCCGGCGCCACAAGCGAGGAGGTAGAAAAAGAAATAACGAAAAAGGTCGAGAACAAATGCCAGAGCGTCACCGGCTATGACAGCAGCACATCTCAGTCTATGACGAACGCGAGCGTAGTATCCGTTATGTTTGATAAGAATATATCCGAGGATGATCTTGATATGGATATTATCGAGCTGCGACGAAAGATGACCGAGTTGCTTGACGAGCTTCCGTCGGGTGTGACATCCATATCGGTAGACGCGAACGCCATGGATACGGCAAGCCTTGTCATGGCGGTAACGGGGAACGACTCCGTTTCAAACGATGTCCTGTCTCAAAGCGCGACAAATCTCAGTGACAGGCTGAAGCAGATTGACGGCGTGTCGCAGATAAAGATACTTGGAAATAACGACAGCGAGGTGTCGGTAACGGTAGACGCGCAGAAGCTTAACAGCCTCGATCTATCTCTCTATGAGATAACATCTATCATAAGCGCGGACAATGCGATACTGCCCATAGGCAATATGAAGGTCGAGGGCAATGAAATAGCCGTTACGACTTCCGGACGATACGAAAGCATTGAGGAAATAGAAAATATTCTGATATCCTCCTCGGAGGACGGAACGCTTGTAAGACTGAGCGACATTGCCGACATTGAGATAAAGGAGCCTGATGACGGCGCATATTATATGGTAGACAAGGAAAAAAGCATCCTTGTAGCACTGTATTTCAAGGACGATCTAAATGTCGTATCAAAGGCAAACGAGGTAGAGGACGCCATAGCAGGCTTTAGCGATACCTTATCGGAGAACATAACTGTAAATGAGGTATATTTCCAATCCGATGATGTAAAGGATGATATAAATAACTTCATAGTAAACCTTATCGAGGCGATAGTAATAGTTATGCTCGTCGTAATGATAGGCATGAACCGACGCAACGGAATAATAGTATCCATCGCCCTCCCGATCATCATATTTGCGACATTTATAATGATGAAGGTGTTTGGCGTAAATCTGCATTTCGTATCCCTTGCCGCACTAATCATGGTGCTGGGTATGCTGGTAGATAACTCGATCGTTGTAAGCGATTCTATCCAGACATATCTCGATACCGGTATGGATAGGCTCGAAGCGTGCAAAAAGGGAGTATCAACGGTGCTGCTGTCGGTATTCCTGTCTATGATAACAACAGTGACGGCATTTGCGTCGATGTTTACTCTTACAGGTACATATAAGCAGGTAGCGTTCGCGATACCTGCAATAGCGGTAATCAGTATTGTGACATCTTTTTTGGTGTCCGTATTTGTAACGCCTGTATTCTGCTATCTGTTCCTCAAGCCCGTATGGGAGAGGGGAAAGGGAAAGAAGCCGCAGGAGGGCGAGCGCATATCGGTCATTTTATATAAGAGCCTGTTCAATCTTGTGTTCAAGCATAAGATAAAGGCGATAGGAATTTCCTTTGCCGCGCTTGCATTGTTCGGGATCATCGCCACACTGTCCTCAACGCAGCTTCTGCCAAAAAGCAATAAGGAATATCTGCTCGTTAAGATAACGAACCAGACTGCCAATGATCTTACAAAGACGGAAAAGATAGTAGATCAGATCCAGTCATTCCTTATCGAGCAGCCGGAATCGGAAATGGTAGTTTCGGGTGTGGGCATATGCGTGCCGCGATATAACTTCTCCGTCATCGACAGAGGCGAGTCCGACTCGAACGGCGATATATGCGTCAAGCTCGATCTTAAAAAGGGAAAGCGGTTCAAGAAGACATACCAGATGGTAAACTATGTTCAGGACTGGCTTGACGCAAATGTGACAGGCGCTGATGTGGTTACCGATGAGCTTGGAATAATCCCGTCCTCGGAAGCGCCGGTCGCGGCATATGTGCGAGGCGACAATATGGACGATGTAAATATGGTATCGGCGCAGGCGGCTGATATACTAAAGAGTATGAACGGGATCAAGGGCGTAACAAACGACAGCCATTATTCCACCTACGGATATTATGTAAACATAGACGATAACAAGCGAAATTCCCTCGGACTCACCACCGCCGAGATACAGAATGAGCTTAATATCGCAATAAGCGGCAGGACCGCGTCCGTGTTTTACCGCAACGGAAAACAGTATGATATAAATGTAAAGACAAAGCTTAGCGGTACTGATGATCTGGGCAATTATAAGGTCAAATCATCGGGCGGAAATAAATATATGGTCAAGCAGTTTGCCGATATAGCGCTCCATGCGGAGTCGAACACGATAAAGCATGTTGACGGCGTGCGCGGCGCGGTAGTCGGCGGATATGTTGAGGAGGGCTACGGCTCCAGCTCGCTCCAAACCGAATTTGAGAAGGAGCTTGAAAAGCTCGATGTACCGGATGGCATATCATTTGAATATAAGGGTGAGAAGAACGCAGGTAAGGAAGCGACAGATAAAATAAAAACTGCCGGAGCGATCTCGGTGCTTATAATATTCCTCATCCTGTATTTGCAGTATTCGCGTTTCAGACAGGTGTTGCTCCTGTTCTCGTCAGTGCCGTTGGGCGCCGTGACGGGTATAGCAACTCTTGTGATATTGGGTATGCAGGTCAGCTTTTTTGCCGAGCTTGGCATATTGAGTATGCTCGGTATCGTATTGGCAAACGCGATAGTTCTCGTCGATTTCATAAACACGGAGCGGCGCAACGGCGCGAAAATAGATGACGCGTGCCGCATAGCCGGAGAAAAGCGGCTCCGTCCGATACTCATGAGCACGATGACGACCGTTTTGGGATTTTTGCCGCTTGCAATGTCGGGACAGACCTTATTTGTGGGAATGTCGATACTGCTGATGGCGGCGCTTACGATATGTATGGTATTCAACCTTGTAATGGTTCCTACCATATACTCAATAATAGAACAGGAAAGGGATTGATCGGAATGAAAATGATCACAAGGCTGGTATGCCTTATATCCGCGGCGGCGGCCGTATTGCCGATGCAAAATGCGTTTGCAAAGGAAGAAGGAACGGTGAAAAAATTTACCGTTGATGAAGCGGTGGAATATATGCTCGAAAACAGCCTTGCTGTCAAGGCTGACGAGGAAAGCCTTAAATCATACGAAATGTCCAGAAAGGCAAAGATACTCTTGCGCTACAGAGTAAACGATACCTATGCCGCATACAAGGTGACCGCGCCGGGCGTTGATGATATGGACACCTTCCTTTTGACAAGCGGCTATGTCAATTATTATAATGACGCTATGGTGACCATTGCCAAGCGCACGCTGAGCGAGACAAAGTATCAGCTTACGGTAAAGCTTGAAAACAAATACTACAGCTGTCTTAATGCCGATAAGAAGGTAAAGGTTGCCCTCGACGCTCTTGATAACGCGCTTGAAAACAAGCAGCACGCGGATATGAAAAAGGAGCAGGGAGTGATCGGAGCGATAGAGGCGCAAAGCTTTGAGCTGGCGCTCATATCGGCGCAGAACGACTATGATGACGCCGTAAGAAGCCGTGATTATATGTATTGCGAGCTAAAGCAGCTGATGTCATATCCAGATGATAAGGAAATAGTTCTGACAGGCGAATTTCAAAGACAGCCCATGGATCAGACGCCGCTTGCTCAGGCGCTTGACGGGCTTGACAAAACTGCCAACAAGCTCAATCTCGATATATCGCTGGCGTTGCAGAATGAGCTGACAAAAACATACAAGTCAATGTATACGACATCAATGTATGAATATCAGGAGCAGAAATACGCTTACGCAAAGGCGGAGGCGGAATATAATGACAACATATGCAATCTCAGACTTGCGCTCAGGGACTCGTATAACACTATGGTAAGCACATACGGTAAGCTTGACTACATAGATAAGGCTATAGATCTTAAAGAGCAGCAGGCGGACGCGCAGAAGACCTCATATGAGCTTGGATTGTCCACCGCCTCGCAGTATCTGACCTCGGTGCAGGAGCTCAACGAGTTGAAGCTGAGCCGTGTTGACGCGGAAATAGGCGCGTATCTGACATCGAGAGCATATCAGATACTATACCATGAATCGGAAATACAAAACTGATCATAAAAATTTGGGGGCTGTAGATACTTGTTTTTACGCCCCCTCTTGTGGAATTGTGTATTTGAGTTCATGCACCCTGTCAATTATATCATTGAGCGTTTTAAGAAGCTCTTTCGGCTCGATCTCGCAGTCATTTTCAACTATCCATCCGTAAAGCAGCGCGATCGCGCCGCCGACATATATCATACATATATTTTTTGCCGCGTCCTCATTGTATTCGGGGAAGGCTTTTTTCACCTGTGGCAGATGCCTGCCGGTAAGCGCGTCAAACAGCTTCAATACAAACCGCCGGCCGTTGTCAACGGAAAAGAGGATGCGGTATTGATCCTTATTCATTTTGATATGATCAAAGGTTTGCATAACGCTGTCGGACAGATCAAGAAACTGGTCGGAGATAGTATCAAAAATATTATCTATAAACTGCTGCTCCGTTTTATCCATGAGGTCATATATATCATAATAATGCAGATAAAATGTGCTGCGGTTCATATCCGCCTCCTCGCACAGCTCCTTTATCGTTATTTTATTAAGCTCTTTTTTCTCCAGCAAGACAAAAAGAGCCGCGATAAACGCTTTTTCCGTTTTCTTTGCGCGTCTGTCCATAGCCGCCCCCCGTGTTTTATACTCTTGCAATCATTATACAACAGCTCGCAAAAAAAATCAATAGACAAATGCCCGAAAACTTTTCATCTGCTAAAAGATAGTGCTTGACAATAACGGATATATATGGTATACTACATATAGTGTTTTTTCGGAGGTGACTGTCGGTATGATAACAATATTAGCTGATTTTAAAGTGAAACCGGAATGTGTGGACGAGTTTATCCGTCTTGCCGCGATATGCACGCGCAATTCGCGCAAGGAAAACGGCAATCTCTCATATAAGGTTTTCCGCCGGCGGTACGATGATACGGCGTTCGTATTTGTTGAGGAATGGCTAAACGACGCGGTCATAGAGATGCACAACCAAATGCCGCATTTCAAGGAGTTTATCGAGCAGATAACTCCGATGACGGAATGCAAACCGGAAATAACACAGATAATGACGATACCGCAAATCAGATAAATAACAAAAGGGGCTGTAAAACATTTTTACATTCCCTTTTTTGGAAAAGGAAGAATATATGGCGATATTTACAATAGGCGATCTGCATCTGCCGCTGGGGATAGATAAGCCGATGAATGTATTCGGCAGCCAATGGGACGGATATGTTGAAAGAATAAGGAGCAACTGGCGTGCGGCGGTACGGGCGGAGGATACGGTGGTGATACCGGGTGATCTGTCGTGGGCGACATATCTTGAAGAGGCGGTGCGTGACTTTGAATATCTGCACGCTCTGCCGGGGCATAAAATAATAATCAAGGGCAATCATGATTATTGGTGGACGACCATGTCAAAACTCAACGAATTTACAGAGCTGCATGGGTTTTCAGACATATCGTTCCTGCACAATAATTCGTTTGAAGCCGAGGGCATATCCATATGCGGCACGCGCGGCTGGCTTTATCCGGCATGGGCTTCGTTTACAGACGATGACGAAAAATATTTCAGCCGCGAGGTCGGGCGGCTTGAGCTGTCGCTCAGATCCGCAAAAACGGACACGATATATGTCTTTACTCATTATCCGCCCATTTCACGCGATGGCGAGAGCAACGACTTTACCCGTATGATGCAAAAATATAATGTAGAGCGCTGCTATTATGGACATCTGCATTCGCACAGCCACATAAACCGCATACCCGACAAGGTTGATGGGATAGAATATCATCTCGTATCGTCGGATTATCTGCGGTTTGGCCTTAAAGCCATAGTGTGAAAATAACTGTTTTTTTTATAGACAAGACCGGTTTTTTATAGTATAATAACGGCAGATATTAATTTAGAAGGGGTGATTTTCCATGAATTTGAATATGCTTCATCCGGCTGATCAGCTTGTAATGTTTATGGAGCGCATTTACGGCTACGGAATGACCACGACCTCCGGAGGAAACCTTTCGATACTTGACGATAACGGCGATATATGGATAACGCCCGGCTCAATCGACAAGGGAAGCCTTACGCGAAAGGATATGGTCTGCATAAAGCCGGACGGTACGATAGAGGGCATACATAAGCCGTCAAGCGAATATCCGTTCCATCAGCATATATATAAGGCAAGACCGGATCTTAAAGCGGTTCTTCATGCGCATCCGCCGGCATTGGTGGCGTTCTCGATAGTACGAAAGCTGCCGAATACGAGCATGATACCGAATGTAAAATTCTCGTGCGGCGAGATAGGGCTTGCAAAATATGGCTTGCCCGGCTCGGACGATCTGGGCGCTAAGATAAGCGAGGAATTTGAAAAGGGCTTTAATACGGTACTGCTTGAAAATCATGGTGTTGTAATAGGTGCGGAGAGTATGTTCGACGCGTTCAAATCATTTGAAACGCTTGATTTCAGCGCGCGTATTGAGATCGACGCGCATAATATCGGCACACCGACAAGCCTTACCGATGAGCAGATAGAATGGTACAAATCCCGTCAGCATGTTGTTATGGACGAGTTTGTGGCAAACAACATATCAAGCGAGGAAAAGGCGCTGCGCAGCGAGATGACAAAATTTATCCGCCGCGCGTACAATCAGGAGCTGTTTACCAGCACGCAGGGCACATTCTCGCAGCGGCTCAGCGACGGAAGCTTTATTATAACTCCGGCTCTCAAGGACAGAAAGTATCTTGAGGCTGAGGATCTTGTGAAGATAAGCGGAAACCTCAAGGAAATGGGTAAGATGCCGTCGCGAAGCGCGAAGCTGCACAGCGAGATATACCGCCTGCATCCGCATATCAATTCAATTATAATAGCGCATCCGCCGTGCATGATGGCGTTTGCCGTTACGGACGCTCCGCTCGATTCGAAAACGATACCGGAGAGCTACATTCTGATGCGAAACATCCCCAAGCTTGAATTCGGCGCGAATTACCTGAAGCCGGAGAAAACGGCACAGGTATTTGTTGAGCATACGCCGATCGCACTGATCAAAAACGACTGCGCGATAATAACCGGTTCAAGCCTCCTGAACGCGTTTGATCGTCTGGAGGTCGCCGAATACAGTGCGCGTGCGATAATCGCAACGCGCGATCTGGGCGATGTTGTGGCGATAAACAAGGAAGAAATAGACGATATTGAGGTCGCGTTCCACCTTGCAAAATAAGATAAAAAAATAAAAAGTGTCGTCGGCACTTTTTATTTTTTACTTTTTATTTTTTTGCAAAAAAAATGTGGACATTTACAAAAAGGTGTGTTATACTGTGTAATAATTTGAATTATTGGGAGATATTATTATGATTATTATAATGCACGACGGCGCGTCGGAAAAAGCGATAAAGGATGTCGAAAACAGACTCTTGCAGTTTGGCTTTCAGACGCATCCGATATACGGTGAAAGAAAAACTGTAATCGGTGCGATAGGAGATAAGCGGCAGATAAGAATGAATGAAATACTGCTCATGGACGGGGTCGAGAATGTCGTTCCGATCATGCGTCCGTACAAGCTCGCGTCAAAGGAGCTGAAACAGGAAAAAACTGCCATAGATGTGGGCTGCGGCGTAACAATAGGCGGAGATACGCTTGCCGTATTTGCCGGACCGTGCGCGGTGGAGAGCAGAGAGCATTTTCTTAAAATGTCGCGCCTTGTTAAGGCATCGGGCGCAAATATCCTGCGCGGCGGAGCGTTTAAGCCCAGAACATCACCTTACGCCTTCGGCGGACTTGAGGGTGAGGGTCTTAAGATCATGCGCGAGGCAGGCGATGAGCTGAATATGCCGATCTGCACCGAGGTCATGGATACGCGTGATGTCGAGCTTGTCGCCGAGTATGCCGATATAATCCAGATAGGCGCGAGAAATATGCAGAATTTTAAGCTGCTTAGAGAAGTCGGCAGCTGCAAGAAACCGATACTTTTGAAAAGAGGTCTTGCCAGCACGATAGAGGAATGGCTCATGGCGGCGGAATATATAATGAGCGAGGGTAATGACGATGTTATACTCTGCGAGCGCGGAATAAGGACATACGAGACATCCACGCGAAACACATTCGATGTCAGCGCGATACCCGTAACGCAAAATCTCACACACCTGCCGATAATCGCAGATCCGTCACACGCGACGGGGAATTATAAATATGTTGCGGCTGTCGCGAGGGCAGGCGTTGCCGCCGGAGCGGACGGTATCATGATCGAGGTGCATGACTGCCCCGAATGTGCCGCGTCCGACGGACCGCAGTCTCTGAAGCCGGAACGGTTTGACGAGCTCATGCGCCAGCTCAAGAAAATAGCAAATGCAATTGATAAGGAGATAGGCTTATGTTAGGATTTATGGGACCTGCTGGAACATTTTCGCAGCAGGCGGCAATGCAGTGGTCGCGCGGCGGTGAAGAGCTCGTTGAATTCCCGACGATCTCAAGCGCGATAAAGGCGGTTGACAGTGAAAAGATAGAGCGTTGTATCGTGCCGATAGAAAACAGTCTTAACGGCAGCGTTGCAATGACTCTGGACAACTTAGCGTTTGCCGGCGATGTTTATATAACGGGTGAACATATACTTGATATTGAGCAAAATCTTATGGCAAAACCGGGAACGGCAATGTCGGATATAAAAACGATCATATCGCATCCACAGGCATTGGGACAGTGCTCAAAGATGCTCGAAAGCGATTTTTTAGGGATAGAGCTTAAAGCGACAGAGTCTACGGCCAAGGCAGCAAAAATGGCGGCGCAAAGCGATGGGAGCGTTGCCGCGCTCGCGCCGGCGGCGTCGGCACAACTATATGGCTTGGAGATATTAAAAGCCGACTGCAACGATGAGTCAAACAACAGGACAAGATTTGTAATAATCGAGAAAAAACCCAATCTCAAAGTTACAGCCCACGATAAAAGCTCGATAGTATTTTCTACAGAACATAAGCCCGGAAGCTTGTATAAAGCGATAGGTCTTTTGTGCGATGAAAAGATCAATATGCTCAAGATCGAATCACGCCCGATGAAGCATACGCTGGGTGAATATGCGTTCTTTATAGACATAGAGGGCAATGCCGATGACGCGCGGATATATTTCGCGCTCGATAAGGTACGCGCAAACTCGTCGTTCTTTAAATTTTTGGGCAGCTATCCGTATTAAACGGTAAAAATGTATAAATTTTTTTCATACTGTTTATGCGAAATACATAAAAAATGAATTGGTATAAATTTTTTTAGAAAAGATAGTGACAAACTACGGATGATGTGATATAATAAGCTCAGTATATTATGAGGGAGTGTCTTATTTGAAGAAAATATATACGAGTGCGGCTGCAGCCGCGCTGGCGCTGGCGGTGTTCGGAGCGCAGGCATTTGCCGCGGCATCATCGATAACCGTCAAAACGGACAGATCGAATATATCGTATACATACAATGCGGATGAAAATTCAGAGGCAAAGGCGGATGCGGCGAAGCTGTTTGATAACTTTGAAGGGATCTCTGAGGAATACAGCGCTGAAAATCTTACGGTAACGAGCAGCGGAACAGGCGGCGTTGTGATAGAGGTATATCTCAAGCTCGAAACGGAGATGACGGCAGAGGAATGCTCACCGCTCGATTATTACTGCTTTAAGATAACCGATGCTGACGGAAACACCTTGTATGACGGGGAAGAGAGCGAAGCGACCGATGCGGATGCGTCGGCAAAGAGCATATCGCTCGGCACATTCAACGCTGAGTCCGATGTCGATACTCAGGTATTCACAGTTGAATATAAGATAAACGAAGAGATCAAGAGCGTTCTTGACAGCGAGCTGACAGACAATGTAAAGGTATCAGTCGCGTCAAAGCCGGTAAATGCCGATGCCGCGGAGTATTCAGTATCCGTTCTGGCTGAGGAATACGGCGATGAGCTGTTCTCTGAACCGGATACGGCGGTGCTTTCAAAGGTAGTAAAGCCAAATCAGGCGCCGACAGACGCGGACGAGGAAGTCGAGAAGACAGAGGAGATCATAGAAAACGCCGGAGTGACTAAGGTCTGCGGCGAGGACATAACGGCAGGACGCTACCTTGTAAGCGGCAACGGTATCGTTGTCGTAACGGACAAGGACGGAAATCTAAAAGGCGAGATCACCGTAACAGACGGCTTGATAGACGGCATAGACGGCGTTGATGTATGCGTAACGACAATTACCGACGGCGATGTTGTAACGGTATATCCGCTTGAGGGCATGGAGAAGCCGTCGATAAAGTTTGAGAAAACGAACACGAGCGTGACAAGCGCGGCGTCGGACGGCAGCGGAGATGCGGCAGCGTCGGCAAGACAAACGGCGGCAAGCAAGGCTAACCCCAAAACGGGCGACAGTAAGCAGAACGCGGCGCTGTATATCATCATGGCGTTGTCTGCTATCGGGATAGGCGCGCTTGAGATGGTCAAAAGACGAATATCAAGCAATAATTAAAGATCGTGAAAGGATTTGGTATCGGTGAAGAGTAAGATCACGCTGTTGCAAATCCTTTTTCTATGCGTTTTTGTCGGCTGCGGCATATACGCTGCAAAATATAACTATGACAAGAACAAGACGGAAAAGGAAATTGCGGCTTTAAAAAATGAGATACAAGCGGCGGAGAATGCCGCAGAAGAAACAAACGGACAGGCGCAAGAGCCTACAGAGACGGAAACATGGGAGGCGGACGGGATACTGACAAGGTATCATTCGCTCTATGACGCCAACAGCGATATGGCAGGATGGATCAAAATTGACGGAACGGCAATTGATTATCCCGTAATGTATAACGGTGAGAGCAACGCCTATTATCTGCACAGAAATTTTGAAAAGCAGCACAGCTCCGCAGCAATACCGTTCCTCGATTATCAATGCGACAGAACAGGCAATTGCGATAATATGATAATATACGCGCACAATATGCGTAACGGTACTATGTTCCGCTCGCTGCTCCTGTTTGACGATGCCGAGTTTGAGCGCGAAAACAGCATAATCCAATTCGATACGCTGTATAACAGATGTAAATATGAGGTGTTTGCCGCATTTTATACGGCTGTCGGAAGTAAAGATGAATTCAGATATTATGAATTTATCAATGCCGAAACCGAAGACGATTATAACGCGTTCATAGACGAGTGCATAAGCCACAGTCTTTACGATACGGGGATAAGGCCGTCATACGGGGAGCTGCTTCTGACGCTCTCGACCTGCTCATACAACACCAACAACGAGCGTTTTGTGGTAGTGGCACGAATGACGGAGAAGATATAGTTGGGGGTGTAAAAAAAATCAGACCGCAAAGAAGCGATCTGATTTTTTTACTTTATAAGAAATTGCTTTCTTATAAAGTAAAAAATGATTTAATTGCCCGTGCGAAATATCCGACCTATGGTCGGAAAC
>CAJONM010000089.1 GCA_905235885.1 uncultured Clostridia bacterium | reverse complement strand
GCCTCCTTTAAAATTTTTTTCATCATCGGCTGAGTGATTATCTCTGAATCTGTTCGGAATCCGAATGCGTCGTGCAACGCATCAGTTACATCCGTTCTTGTATATGCAGGTAAATATCCTTCTCCAACCAACTCCCGTACTTCCATGTCTTGCAATGTTTCTATCAATTGTTCACAAGTGAATTGATAATTCAGCTTCTTTTCTAAATACCGATATACTAATATGTGTTGATAACATAAAACAATCTGCCGTTTTTTGCAGGTGTGGTTCTAATTCTCATAAAATCGCCTCCAAGAAGATATATCTATCTATATTATACCACAAGACGCACAAAGACGCAAAAGGAAAATCGAAAAAATTGACAAAAAAATTAAGCATTTATGCGGCTTTTAACGATTTTCTTTATTCAAAACTGTAAAACTCCCGGGGCAAATGCTTTGATAGAAAGGGATGTAAAAAACAAAGTGTTTTTGCATCCCTTTTTGTGATATGTTATGACTTGACAGCTGCAAAAAAATCTAATATAATAGTACAAAGGCTCAAAGGAGGGATACCATGCTCATAGGCGATTTTCATCAAACGCCTGTTCACGCATATCGCGCAAGGATAATCGAGCAGTATGATGATCCCGGCAGATATGCTCCGGCATTTTACAGGCTGTGTTTTTGTAAATGCGGCAGGGGCGTGTGTTACGATGAGGATGATGTTCCCCATGAGGTCGGCAAGGGCGATATGTTCTGGTATACGCCGAATACACCGCGCAAATACCGCGCGACTTCGGACAGACCCTGGATAATAAGCTATATAAATTTCAGCATAGGCACGAAAAAAGACAATTTGCCCGAGCTTTTGGGGCTTGGCTTCAGAAGCAGGGTAATAAGATTGGGCGAGGCAGCAACAAGACGCATAGATATACTTATGTATAATGCGTCAGTACAGTATTCCGAGGATACCGAGGCAGGAAATGTCATAATGCATTCCATATTATATGAGATATTATGTGAGCTGAGTATCGCGCTCAGAGGTGAAGCGGCGACTGGTGATGTATCTTATGATTTTTCAAGCGTACTGTCATATATACGGAAAAATCTCAAAGGCGATCTGTCGATAGACACGCTATGCGCTGAAACAGGTATGAGCTGCTTATATATACAGCTATCCTATCAGAGGATGAGGCGAATTTAACCACACCCGAAGAGCAGCGTCTGCTGCCGCGTGTGGAATATATCCGTTTGAACTATGCGTCAAAAATAACAAACCGTGAGCTTGCCGAAGCCGCCGGTATAAGCGAGATGCATCTCTTGCGGCTGTTTAAGACGGTGTTTAGGAAAACGCCTAAGGAATATCTTATCGAATATCGCATGAAGCAGGCAAAGCGCAGACTCTTGCGGCATCCGAACCGTTCAATAAAGCAGGTGGCCGGAGAGGTCGGATATTCAGATACAGCCGCGTTCAATACGGCATTTAAAAGTTATCTGGGATTTACACCAAATGACTATAAAAACATAAATTCATAAAAGGAGAACAAAACATGAAAATAAAAATCTTATTTCAGGGAGACTCTATAACAGATGCCGCTCGCGAGCGTGAGTTTGATCAGCACTTAGGTGTCGGTTATCCCAATCTTGTGGCTGCAAGGCTTGGATTTGAGGAGCCGGAAAAGTATGAATTCATAAATCGCGGCATAGGCGGAAACCGCAGTATTGATGTTCTTGCGAGGATAAGAAGCGATATAATCAATATACAACCCGATGTTATGAGCATACTGATGGGAATAAACGATGTATGGCATGAGCTTGCATCCGGAAACGGCGTTTCCTGTAAGGATTATGAGATATACTATGATATGCTTATCAGCAGAATAAAAGAGGCTCTGCCGTCTACGCGTATCATGATACTTGAACCGTTCGTGCTTAAAGGACCGGCAACCGAGGAGAAATGGGACGAGTTCAGGCGCGGAACGGAAGAAAACGCCGCTGCCGCAGCACGCGTCGCAAAAAAACATGGATTGCCGTTTGTAAAGCTTATGGACAAATTCGATGCGGCGGCAAAGCTTGCCGAAACTACATATTGGCTAAAGGACGGCGTTCATCCCACACCCATGGGACATGAGCTTATTGCAAAAGAGTGGATGAAAGTGTTTAAAAATATATTAAGAGGCACAGAGCTGTGATAAACGAAAGATTTTACTTAAAAAAAGATGATGATAATGTCTATATGGATACATTTATCGTTGATGATCCGTTAGGGAAAGACAGAAAAAGACCGATCATCGTTATATGTCCCGGCGGCGGCTATCATTTTTGCTCCGCAAGAGAAGCTGAGCCGATCGCGCTGGCATTTAACGCCGCAGGCTATCACGCGGCGATAGTATATTATTCTATGCAGAAGCTCTTTCCGACAGCGTTGAAGGATCTGTCTGATGCGGTTTGTATGATAAGGGACAATTCAGAAAAATGGCGCGTTGATAAGGACAAGGTCATTGTATGCGGTTTTTCGGCAGGCGGTCATCTTGCGGCAAGTCTTGGCGTATACTGGAACAGAGAGCCGGCAATAAAAAGGGCAGACGGCAAGAACAAACCGAACGGCGCGATCCTCGCATACCCCGTCATCACATCGGGAGAGTACAAGCATGCAGGTTCGATAGAAAATATCACAAATAATGATAAAGAATTAGTCGATAAGGTATCGCTTGAGAAGCATATCACATCAGATTTTCCACCGGCGTTTTTATGGCATACATTTGCGGACGAAGCCGTTCCCGTTCAAAACAGCCTCGATCTGGCATCGGCTATGGCGAAACAGGGAATATCGACAGAGCTGCATATATTCCCTAAGGGTCATCACGGATTGTCGCTTGCAAATGAATGGGTATCGAGCGATGAGGAAAGTATAATGCCGGATGTGCAGACATGGATCAATATGGCTGTGCAATGGGTAAGCAGACTGTAAAAGTTGAATGGAGAGGTAGATCATGTACATAGGAATAGATTTGGGTGGAACAAATATTGCCGCCGGAGTGGTAGACAGGAGCGGTAAGCTGATCTGTAAACGCAGTGTGCCGACACTAAAGGAAAGACATTATTCAGAGATAATAAAGGATATGGCAGCTCTTGCAAGGACGGTAGCCGCCGATGCGAAGCTTGACGATACAGACATAGAGGCGGTCGGGATAGGCTGCCCCGGAACTATAGACAGCGCAAGAGGTATGGTAGTATATTCAAATAATATCAAAATGCACAATGTGCCGCTTGCCGATGAGTTCAGAAGCTATGTCGATGTGCCGGTAAACATTGAAAATGATGCCAATGCTGCGGCATACGGCGAATATATCGCAAACGGAAACGGCGCAAAGAGTTACATTTTTATGACGCTCGGAACAGGCGTGGGCGGCGGAATAATCATAAACGGACAAATATATCGCGGCTTTAATTGCGCCGGCGCGGAGATAGGTCATTCGTCCATTGTGATGGACGGTGTTCCATGCACTTGCGGCAGGAGAGGCTGTCTTGAAAGCTATGCGTCTGTTACCGCACTTATACAGCAAACCAAAGACAAAATGGCGCAATGCCCTGATTCGGTCATGCACGGTTGGGTGGCAAAGCGCGGCAATGTAAGCGGCAGAACATCCTTTGAATGCGCAAAGATGGGCGATAAGGCGGCAACCGAGGTCAAGGAGCAATACATAAGATATATTGCTGAGGGCGTATGCAATATGATAAATATTTTCCAGCCCGAAATGCTCGTCATAGGCGGGGGCATCAGTAAAGAGGGCGATGAGCTTCTGATCCCGATAAAGGAGTTTGTAAAGCGCAATGATTACAACAAATGTATGCCGCGCACACAGATAAAAATAGCGGAGCTGTTTAATGATGCCGGTATTGTCGGTGCGGCAATGGCGGCGGTAAATAAAGCTTGATCGTATAAAAGGTACATTTCTAATGCGAATGTACCTTTTTTCACAGGCGTTTGGTTTTCTATTGACATTCGTTTGATGACTTGCTATAATACACTAAAAAGCTTGCGGAGGCACACATGGACATAAGAATAAATACAAAAAACAGGCTAAATCCGATTAGTCCGATATTGTTCGGCGCATTTTTTGAGGATATAAATTACGGCGGTGACGGAGGGTTGTATGCGGAGCTTGTTGCGAACCGTTCATTTGAATATTACGATCGCGATAATGTCGCAGACAAGCATAAAATGTGTTGGGAACCGCTTATAGGCACATCGTTTGATATATTGACCGTTGATCCGATAAACGAAATACATACGCATTATGCGCGTGTCAGTGGCGATGCCGGAGCCGGAATAAGAAACGAGGGGTATTGCACAGAAGGTTTTGCCGTGCAAAAGGGAGCAGGTTTTTTGTTTTCGTGCTATGCCCGAACAGAGAAGAAAACAAAGCTTAAAGCGGTCATAGCCGACAGGAAGGGTGTTGTCTTTGGCGGCGCTGAATTTGAATGTGACGGCGGATGGCACAGGTTTGAGCTTGAAATAACGGCGGAGGGTGATGAAAAGCACGCGCTTCTCTCTCTCATATTACCCGATGGCGGCAGCGCGGAGCTTGAGTTTATATCGCTTTTTCCAAAGGATACATACAAGGGCAGAAGAAACGGAATGAGACGGGATATTGCCGAGAGGATAGCAGATCTGAAACCGAAATTCCTCAGATTTCCGGGCGGCTGCATAGTCGAGGGTATAGGTTTTGACAATATGTATAATTGGAAGGATACGATAGGACCTATAGAAAAGCGCAAAACGAACTACAACAGATGGCAGATGGAGCACTACAGAAATCTCGGATTTGACGCGTCTGATTATTTTCAATCGTACGGGATAGGCTTTTACGAATATTTTGTGTTCTGCGAGGATATAGGCGCCGCGCCTGTTCCCGTCATCAACTGCGGAATGACCTGCCAGTGGCATGAAAGCTTGCTTATTGATATGGATAAACTTGATCCGTTTGTTCAGGATGCGCTCGATCTTATCGAGTTTGCCAACGGCAGTGTGGACACGCGTTGGGGCACGATCCGTGCCGAGATGGGGCATCCGAAGCCGTTCGGTATGGAATATCTGGGTATAGGCAATGAGCAGTGGGGAGAGGAGTATTTCAAAAGATACGAGATCTTTGAGCAGATTCTCAGAGAGAAGCACCCTGAGATCAAGCTGATAACCAGTGCCGGTTGGAAGGATCGCGGTTGGGAATATGAGCTTGCATACGAATGGATGAAAAATAATAAAGACAGAGCTTACGCCGTTGACGAGCATTTCTATAAGGAGCCCGAATGGTTCCTTTCAAATATCGGACGATACGACAGCTACGACAGATCTCTGCCAAAGGTATTCGTGGGTGAATGGGCTGTACATACATCATCCGGCGGCGGTATACGAAACAACAGGTCAAGCTTATATGCTGCGCTGTGCGAGGCGGCTTTTCTTACAGGAATAGAGCGTAATGCCGACCATGTCGCTATGAGCTGCTATGCGCCGCTTGTTGCACGGTACGATCATCAGCAATGGCAGCCGGATCTGATATGGTTTGATAATGACAAGGTATTCTGCACTCCGTCATATTATGTACAAAAGCTCTTTTCGGAGAACACAGGCGAATACTGCGTTGAGCATATATGTGCCGATGACGGGCTTATGCTGTCGGCAACGGTATGTAATGACAAGCTGTTTTTAAAAGCGGTAAATATATCGCGGTCGGATAAAGAAATAACAGTTTCTGCCGATGTTCCGCTTTGTGACGGCATGAAGGTGACAACGCTTTCCGGCAATGCGGAAGCTGTAAATTCAATGGATTGTCCCGATGCGGTAGTACCAGAAACGGATGAGATAAAAACGCATAAATATACAATACGAAACAACACGCTTGCTATATTTGAGATCAAGGGGAAGCTGTGATAGGCCATACCCCGAGCTATTGACACAAGCAGATAAATGTGATAAAATAGAGAAAAACTGATAAGAAACGGAAGCGGCAGAGCATGGAAATATTTTATGATTTTTGGGATAAGCATAAAACGATAATTATGCTGTTTTTGATAAGAGTTATGGAGGTATTCGCTTCGAGTATAGTACCTTCGTTTATATCTGTGCTGCTGGTTTTTGTAAATGTTCAGCAAAAGACATGGGATTTGGTCACAATCCTGTCCTTTGTCGGTTTTTCTCTTATTAATTTCCACTTCCTGCTCAAATACATAGCAGGACGCAACAATAAGACGGAATTTTTTATTTTAAACAGTATCGTCTACGGTATTTATTGTGCCGCATCCATTGCAATATTCCAGCTTCGTATCGGCGGATTTATGATATATTCGCTCATGTTTGCCAATTTGAGGGTGTTTGAGATATTCGGATGGAAAACAATCCAATCCATATATGTATCGAATATAATAATAATTGTCAGTATGGTACTGTTCGGCATATATGCATATAACCATACTCAGTTCATACGAAAGCTGATGAAAATAAACGGGGTCGATGACATTGAGATCGAATATGAGGAATATGTTCCGACGCAGAACGATCAAGAGGTCGAGATTCTGACTATAGATGATGTAGACAGAAATATGCTTGACGAGGCAACAGAATACGAAGAGGCGGTAAAGAAGAGCATTGAGAGCATAGACGATTATGAATCGATAAAGGGACAGGGCGAAACGGTATTTTATGTTGAGCCGGAAAATCCGGATAACGATATAGATGAAGCCGATTATGTAGCGGAAAATGCTGAGCAAATAAACAAAAATGCGGCTTATGACAGCGACTCGCTTTGGGAAGATCATATATACGAAAAAACCGCCGATGGCAAGCCGATAAGAGATTATACCGAGGAAGAACAGGAAGAGGCGGCAAAAGAGCCTGAGATCGAGAAGCTTGGCATTGCCGAATCGGTATATTTGGAATTTATGTCACATCTGAGATCTGTAACAAAAAAAGCCAGAGTGAAAATAAATTATTACCAAAATGAAAACACCATGGCGCACGAAGATGAGCAGCAGGAGCAGCAGAACGAGGAAGAGATGAAATATGATGCCGATACTCTTTGGGAGGATGATTTTTATCAGGGGTCGAGCAGCGATAATATAGCGGAGCACACAGACGAAATTGATGATGACGATATAGCTCAGCAGGATCAGCAATGGCTTGAGGACTACGATGAAAATTCCTTGTGGGATATTGACGGCGATTATTTTGAAGATGACGAGGATGACCAAGAGGTTTATATGAATGACGATTATGATCCCGATTCGCTGTGGAGCAAGGACTTTAAGCAAGGCAGGGATAACTGAATATGAGGTAGCGGCATGGGATATATAATAAATTTTGACTCACATTGGAAATTCAAAATGGAAGATATAAAACCATATGATGAGACGGACGACTGGGGCGGCGCAAAAGCGAGAGCTTACGATAGCGGTGCGGCATCCGAGGTGTATGATGATTCATCTTGGGATGATGCCACTGTGCCTCATGATTTCGTCGTGCGTCAAAACTACTGCTTTATATCGGAGAATGAGTCGCAGATGATGCAAATACCTGAAATGGAAAGCATCAGCAGCCGTTTGATAGCAGGCGGCTGTTTGGAAGGTAGGATCGCGTGGTACAGAAAGCGATTTCATATAGGCAGGGAATGCGCCGATAAACGAATACATATCAGATTTGACGGAGTTTATCGCAACAGCAAGGTATATATAAATCAATATTATGTCGGGACACATCCAAGCGGCTATTCGGGTTTTTATTATGATATAACAGATTTTGTAAATATAGGAAAGGACAACATAATTGCAGTCCGCGTAGATGCGACAGGCCGCGAGGGCTGGTGGTATGAGGGCGGAGGAATATATCGTCATGTATGGCTTGAAATATATGACAGCGTATCCGTAAAGCCGCAGAGCGCGGCGGTACGGGCGATACCAGATTTGGATGAGAAAACCGTGGCTGTGTTGGTTACGGCAAGCATACAGAATTTCGATCTTTCGGAAAAGACGGTCAGAGTCGAAACAGAGATAGACGGAATTATTACAGACAAAATAATTACAGTGCCGCAATGGGACAGCGTGAAATACTCCGCTGAGATCGGACTATGTGATGTCGCTCTTTGGGACATAGATGATCCACACCTGTATAAAGCCGCAATTCGTGTTTATGACATGGATAGGCTGTGCGATCAAAAGGAGATCGAATTCGGAATAAGAGAAATGCACTTTGATGCGGATAACGGCTTCTACCTCAACGGCAAAAATCTGCAGATCAAAGGCATATGTTTGCATCACGATCATGCCGGAATGCCCAAGCAGCCGATCATAATAACGGAGGCAAGCTCGAACTCAGGGACACGAGGCTGCTACAGTACGGATAGGTCGAAAGGTCATTACTATATTCTTGATGACGATAATGAGAAAAAATTTGAAAATAAGAAGAAGGCTGTAAAAAAGAATGTGGGCGAGGGCGAATGGAAATATTTTGCCGAGCGTCCGTACCTGTCGGGAATATTTATATGGACAGGCATAGATTACCGCGGCGAGCCGACGCCTTTGGGACTTCCGGCGGTTTATTCGCAGTTCGGCGTTATGGATTATTGCGGCTTTAAAAAGGACAGCTATTATTATTACAAGAGCCAATGACCGAAGCCGTTAAAACAACAAGAGAACCGCATGAGATAATCGCGCTGCCGTATCGGGAGCAAGTGCAAAAGGGCAAAACGGCGATCATAAATATACGCGTTGCCGATAAGGACAAAATGACCGTTCCGACAGCCTCAAACAGGCTTTTCTTTGAGGTTTCCGGCGCAGGAGAATTTATCGGATGCGGAAACGGAGATCCGGGCGATCATGACAGTGATTTCAAGCCGGAGCGAAACGCGTTCAACGGATTATGTCAGCTTCTTGTAAAAGCAACGAATGAAGGACAGATAAAGGTGACAGTAAAATCAGATGGACTGATGCCGGGCGAATGCATAGTATCGGTCAACGAATAAGGAGGGATTTTAAATGGCTATTGCCAAGGTAAAAGGAAAGCTTGGCTTTGGGTTTATGCGCCTGCCTATGAAGGACGGTAGGATCGACACAGAAGAAGTAAGCAAAATGGTAGATGTTTTCATGGATCGCGGTTTTAATTATTTTGATACCGCGCATATGTATATGGACGGAAAGAGCGAAGAAACGCTCAGAGAATGTCTTACAAGCCGCTATCCTCGCGAGAGCTATGTGCTTGCGGATAAGCTGTCAACACATTGCTTTAAGACTGAGGAAGAGATAAGACCGTTATTTGACAGGCAATTAAAGGCGTGCGGAGTGGATTATTTCGACATTTATCTTATGCACGCGCAGGATGCGGCAGTCTATGAAAAATATAAGCAGTGCAGAGCATACGAGACGGTACTTGAATTGAAAAAAGAAGGCAAGATAAAGCATCTGGGCTTTTCTTTCCATGATAAGGCAGATGTCCTTGAAAGGATATTGCTCGAACATCCCGAAACGGAGGTTGTGCAGATACAATTTAATTATGCCGATTATGACGATCCTTCCGTAGAAAGCGGAAAATGCTACGAGGTGTGCGAAAAACACGGAAAACAGGTCGTAGTAATGGAGCCG
>CAJONM010000088.1 GCA_905235885.1 uncultured Clostridia bacterium | reverse complement strand
GGGGAAAACGAGCCAGAATGTCAACAACATCGTGCCGATACAGGGGATATGCGTCTTAGAGCGCGATACAACAAACCATATAGAACCCATCTCAAAGGATGAGGCGTTGTTTAACATAATGAATCAAACAGTCCGTCCGGTGCTTGAAGATGATATGGATCAGATGCTCTCAACGCTTGAAAGGGTGCTTGAGAAAATACCTGTATACCGCCTATACTGCAACATGGAGCTTGACGCGGCGGAGGTATCATACAACAGAATGAAAGGGGAAAATAATAATGATTAAAACAAAAAAAGGATTTATGCTTCGCTCTGTCGCGGGCAGATACATAGTAGTAGCGATCGGTCAGGCATCGATCGATTTTAACGGGCTTATCACATTAAACGACAGCGGCGCATATATATGGAAAAAGCTTGCCGACGGCATAGAATATGACACGCTCATAGCCGATATGCTGGCCGATTACGACGCGGACGAAGCAACGATCAGAAGCGGCGTTGACGCGTTCCTTAAAACGGCAAGAGACGCCGGAGTTTTGGAAGAAAGCTGATGAATATAATAGTAAATGCCGATAAAAACTGGGCGATAGGAAAAAACGGCGGATTGCTGTTCAGGCTTAAACAGGATATGAAGTTTTTTAAAGCCCATACGATAGACAATATTGTGGTAATGGGAAGAAAAACACTCCAATCCCTGCCCGGCGGCAAGCCTCTTCCCGGCAGGACGAATATCGTTCTGTCCGCCAATCCCGATTTTGCCTGTGACGGCGCGATAGTATGCAATAACGGCGGTGAGCTTGCGGAGCTTTTAAAGGATACAACGCGTGATATATACATCATCGGCGGCGAGTCGCTCTACCGCGATCTGCTTCCTTTCTGCGATACGGCGTATGTCACGCGCGTAGACGCCGAGGCGGACTCGCCGGACGCGTTTATGGTAGATCTTGACAATGCTCCCGGCTGGAGGATCGCGTCCGTTTCAGATGAAATGGAAGAAGACGGAATAAAATTCAAATTCATTACATACAAAAAAGTAGCAGGTTGATACGATCTGCTGCTTTTTATATTAAATCTGCGGCCGAATTAATGATATATTCCGCGCCATGCTCCCGGAAATATCCCCGCGCCTTCTCGCCGTTCACACCCGTAAGCACCGCGCAAAAATCTGCGCCCATCGCCTTTGCCGCCAATATATCCGCTCCGGCATCGCCGACTATGAGCGTGCGGCTTATTTTTGATCTGTCATAATCTCCGTTTATAATTTTCTCATCATCATAGTCCGTGCCGTAAAGCGCCTTGAGAAACATATACGGATGCGGCTTTGTAAGCGTCATGGCGGTTCTCTCCTCCGCCACTTTTACATGATCGTAATTGCATCGTCCGTCCGATGCAAAGAAGTCTGTCACGCCCCACCGATCCAGCGGCGTAAATATCTCGTCCGCCGGTCTGCCCGTACCGATACACAAGCGTTTTGCTTTTGACAGCTCCGAAAGCATCCGCGTCAGGACATCCTGCGGTATGAGCGGCTTTTCGCTGTATATAAGCCCCTTCTTATCCGTGCCGCTGCCCAAGAACCATTCCTGAAAGCTTTGTTGCAGCTCGTTCCACAATGCGCCGTTTCGCGCCGTATAGCCCACATCACAGCCAAGCTTTAAGGACGCGGCATATGCAAGCGGTTCATAGCTGTCTAAAATATTATCCGAAAGGGTCTTTGCAAAGTCGTATATCGTATCGGGATCGTCACTGCCTTTGATGATCGAGATAAGCACGGTGACATATCCCAGATCCCAATTGGAATTTACTCCCTTACCTTTTAACAGAGCTATGAGAGTATCATTTAAAAATACTTCTTTTCTAACCTCTGCGGCATCCGCGCAAGGGCGCTCCCCCGTCAGGTGTTCGCGCACGGTAAGCGCGGCACAGTTCCAGTAATTTTCCTCACTTGTGATGACGCCGTCCATATCAAATATGACGGTATCGTATTTATCAAGAAACTGCTTCATTCAACCGTCCACTCTATTTTTCCGGCGACTCCTGAGGTTCTGCCCTTTCTCGCGTCGCTTACAGCCGCGGCTGCTCCGAGCGCGGAGCCTACGGCGCGGTATATCGCCTCCCAGATGTGATGGCCGTTTTCGCCCTTATACAGATCTATGTGCATCGTACACATCGCGCCCTGTACAAATCCGTCCAGAAATGTCCTGAGATCCTCGCTGAGCATTCCCTCCGTCTCGACGGGAACATCTATGCCATGGAAATCCCAGCTTATGTACGCGCGCGACTCAAAGCTTACGGCGCACTGAGCCTTTGCCTCGTCGATTATCCCTATCGCATCGCCATAGCCGTATGCTCCGTCGGTTTTGTCAAAATATTCTTTAAACGCCTTTCCGAGCGCAATACCAAGATCCTCCGCTATAACATGGTTGAGCGTAAATTCGGCAAGCTCCGTATGCGTTTCTATATTAAAGCCGCCTCTGTATGCGATATGCTCTATCATGTGGTTGAGAAACGGTATGGGAGTGGTTATATATTTGCGGTAATCGGGTTTTACACCCGAAAAGTCAAGCGCGACTCCCATTTCCGATTCGGTAGTTTTGCGAATTGCTTTTATTTCCATATTCAGTTCCTTTCCTTTACCGCCAACGCGTGCGTTTCAAAACCCTCTACCGTTGCGAAATTGTACGCGTGCTCACGCACCTTTTCAAAACCTGCCTTTGACGCGTATCCGACAGATGAACGCTTGAGAAAATCCATGACGGACACCGATGAATATGTCTTTGCAAATCCGCCGGTAGGCAGGATCGCATTCGGGCCGAGTACAAAGTTGCAGAGAGTAACGGGGGTGTATTCGCCAAGCAATATTTCTCCGGCATTCTTTATAAGCGGCAGAATATCAAACGGATTCTCCATCATGACCTCCATATGCTCCGGCGCGTATTCGTTTACGAACCGTATCGACTCCTCCGCCGAGTCGGTGAGTATAATTCCGCCGTATGTGGTGAAGTTCGTTTCGATCCACTCGCGGCGGCGCTGTGAGAGCTTTTCAAGCTGCGCGTTCATGATCGGTATGACCTTATCCACAAGCTCGCGCGAATGAGTTACCAAAAGCGCGGCACTGTCCGGGCCATGCTCTGCCTCTATCATCCAGTCGCGCGCGACCTTTTCCGGATCCGCCTTTTCGTCCGCCAAAACGATTATCTCCGACGGTCCTGCCGGCAGTCCGGCGTCTATGTTATTGGCAAGAACACGCTTTGCGGCTGTCGCATAGCTGTTGCCCGGTCCTAATATCTTATGGCACTTGGGTATCGTTTCCGTACCGTATGCAACGGCGGCGACCGCCTGTATTCCGCCGACCTTGTATATCTCGGTTATTCCTATTATCTTTGCCGCACAAAGGATAGCGTCATCGACCTCGCC
>CAJONM010000087.1 GCA_905235885.1 uncultured Clostridia bacterium | reverse complement strand
CTGTAAAACGCCCGTATTCGGTGCGGTATTTCTTGTGTAGGAGCGATTTTATGTATTTATATGTCTTGTTCTTTGTCGTTGTGACTGTTTCGACCATGGCGATTTATTCCTTTAAATAAATTACGACTCTATACTATATAACATAGTTTTGATTTTTGCAATAGAAAATCGAAATTATTTTATGATTTTGTTCGTTTAATATGCGGCTATGATATATTCATCCGTTATTTTTGCTGCCTCAGCTCTTGTGGTGTTGCCCTGCGGAAGCAGCGTATAATCATCGTATCCGTCTATAATTCCGTTCGATACCGCCCATGCGATCGAGTCATACGCCCAGTCGGATATTGAGTCTTTGTCATCATATATTCTCAGATACCTGTCCTCACCCGTCACCTTGCCGTTCTGCTTTTCAAAAAGCCTGTGCATGATCGTTACGAGCTGTTCGCGCGTAATGTAGTCATTGCCGCCGAATATCGTATCGGAATATCCGTCTATAACTCCCTCCGCCTGCGCCCACATTATGTACCGGGCTGATTCATCATCGGCGGAAACATCGGTAAATGTCATGGTATAGCTTCCGTCTATCCCCTCGTAATAATCGTACATTTTTCCTATCAATCGGACAAATTCCGATCTTGTTATCCTACTGTCGGGTGCAAAGCCCTTTTTGCTTCTGCCATCAAAAATATGCGCGGTATTGTATATATATCCGGCATACCATGCGTCGTAGTCGACATCATCATACCCCATCCCGAATGCGGAATTGATCTTGTCGGCGATATTGGTAACCGTAGCCTTATCAAATATATCACCCATGCCTATTTCCGAAAGCATCTCACAAAACGGCACATACTGACCTACAGCCGAGATCTTCATATATTTATCCACTGCCGCCTCATAATCATCCTCGGACATTGCCAAAAGCTCAAGCGCGGCTACTGCCGATGTTGCATATGAGATATAATACATAGGCGCGGTGAAATTGTGCGGTATTGATGTCCAGTCAAGCTGCGCCTCGCTCAGATCCTCCGTTTCGTACCCGTAATATCTCATAAGTATATCTGCCATTATTTCATTAGCTTTTTTTACGGTGAGGTCTTTTTCCTTATAAACACGCGTCTGCCACTCGTCCATGGCACAACCGTCCATAACGCTCTGGAGAATATCAAACACCTTTTCCGTCCTCGCCGCCGCGGCATCGCTTCCGAACAATCTGCCGTAATATTTGCCCATGAGCAGCTCCAATCCCTGTGAATGTATCTCCGAAACATCTATGGACGGACTGCAGATAAACTGGGCAAATTCATCGTCGAGCTCCGGCGTATGCAAAAGTGAACAGAAATGCCCTGTCTCGTGTATGAAATTCTGCGTTTTATATATGCCGTTCCAAATATCTGATATGAATAAATACGGCACATCCACCTTATCTATCATCATCGTATAATTGCCGGCTGAATAGTTTTTGTTATCGCTGTAAGCAATATCATACAGATCATGCTCTGTCATATACCTGTATGTGTCGCCCAGCTCATCGTTTATATCATACATCGTGCCGCCGACGGCACGCATCATATCCTCGTCTGTCGTTTCCTCATCATCATAGTGCATATCAAAGCTTATTTCCAAAAGCTTTGATGCGAGCGGATATATATACGCGACTGCCGCGTCCGTAAGAGCGGATATGTCCTCATCCGAATAATCCCTGTTATATATCTCCGTATGCGCGTAATCGGCATAGTTGTCATAACCGCATTCGGCGGCTATATCGTTCCTGACCTGTGCCAGCTCTATAAACAGCTCCGCGCACGCGTCGCTGTCTTCATATATTTCCGAATAACGCGCAATGTATTCCTGCTCTTTAAGATTGAGCTCATAGAATTTCTCTGTCGGGATATTATCTAAAAAATCATCCGTATATTCGTCTCCGAAAATATCGTCTATGATGTATCGGTATTGGCTTTTACATATCTTTTCGATAAGCTTCGTTATCTTCTCGCCGACTTCTACAGAAATCTGCGTTGCCTGCGTAAGATCATTGAGCGTGCTGTCGTTATAATTCCTGTCCATCAGGATCTGAGCAGTCTCATAGCTGTATGACAGCTGCTGATATTCTTCATATAGTGTGCCGAAAAGCGTCTTAACATTATCGCCTTTATTAGGGGCGTCAAGCAGAGCTTCCAGACGCGATATGACGCTATCGATATTTGAGACATCATACGGCTCATAGGTCATAGAGCTTCCGTTAAAATCAGGCAACTGTCTTTGTTCATAATATCCGGCATATGCCGGCAATACGATATTTGCCGATATTGCGGCTGAAATAATAAATGATACTGTTTTTTTCATAGCTTATAATCCTTCCCGAAAAGATCAGCTCCAGTTAAATTCACACGCCGCCCTCAGCAGCCTGATACACGATTCGATATCCGATCTGCTCACCATTTCAGACGGTGAATGTATATATCTGGCAGGAACGGATACTCCTCCGGCTCTTACTCCGCCGCCCGTCATCGCGATCGTTCCTGCATCCGTGCCGCCATCGGCAAGGATCTCGGTCTGGTGAGGTATTCCGTTTTTTTCAGCTATTTCTCTGAGCGTGTTTATGACATTTATATCGCACATGACCGAATCGTCCATGACCTTTATCGCCGCACCGCCGCCGAGCCTGACATCCATTACCGGACATGACGGCGTATCACCCGTATCGGTAACATCTACCGCAATGGCATAATCGGGCATTATCCCGAACGCCGCAGTTCTCGCGCCGCGCAGTCCCAGCTCCTCCTGAGTGCTGAATACAAAATAGAGATCATTGTCGCTCTTATCCATCTCGCCCATAACGCGCAGCAATATATAGCAGCCGGCGCGGTCATCGAGCGCCTTTGATACGATCACATCGCCCTGCTCGTAATACCGTCCGTCAAATACGGCTGTGTCGCCTGTTTTGACAAGCGCCTCTGCCGCCGCTTTATCCTTTGCGCCTATGTCGATATAAAGGCTTGAGATCTCCGCTTTCTTTTCAAACTTCTCATCCTCGGCACCTATTATACCCATTGTCCCGTTTGAAAACCGCACGCGGCGTTTGTGCAGCTCCTTTAATTCCAAGCCGCCCACCGCTCCGAAACGGATATATCCTTTGTCATCGGCATATGTGGCGATAATGCCTATCTCGTCCATATGCGCGTCTATCATAAGCTTCTTTCCGTTTCCGCTTCTGTGCGCGATCAGCGAGCCGAGCGCGTCCTCGTACACTTCATATCCGAGTCTTTTCGCCTCCGCCGCTATTATATCGCGTATATCGTCCTCTCTTCCGGACGGCGCGTTTACCTCAGTTAGTTTTTTGAGCAATTCCATTTATTATCACATCACTTTCCGTAACGACCGCCCGACAAAGCTTCGATGCGGCATCTATATCGTTTACATTCATAATATTTACCGGCGTTCTTGCGTATCTGCACGGTATGCCAACGCACGCCGCGACTGCGCCGCGCGCCGATGCCGTCACCGCACCCGTTATAGACGCACACGATGACGCCGTCTTACATTGCGTCATGATCCCTTTGCTCTCTGCAAACGCGGCGATAGCGGCGGTAAATTTCGTATCTGCAATACTCGTCTTGTCAATATACTCGATGACTGCGCCCTTGCCGAGTTTTGCGGAACACCGCTCAGATCTGTATGTGTCATCGGAT
>CAJONM010000086.1 GCA_905235885.1 uncultured Clostridia bacterium | reverse complement strand
GCACGCGGATCTGCCGCCGAAATCGGTCGGCAAGCTCGATGTAGGCGGAGCGGTCGGACAAGGCTTTCTGAGCATAATCCGCGATCTTGGGCTGAAGGAGCCGTATATCGGCAGAACGCCCCTCGTAAGCGGAGAGATCGCCGAGGATATAACATATTATTACGCAAAAAGCGAACAGATACCGACAGCTGTCGCGCTTGGTGTTCTGGTCGATACGGATCTTTCGATCAAGGCGGCAGGCGGATATATGATCCAGCTCATGCCCGAGGCGACGGACGCGACTGCGGAGCGGCTGACAGAGATTATAGAGCATCTGCCGTCTGTTACAAAAATGATAGATGACGGCATGAGCGCGGAAGACATCGCGTTTGCGGTGACAAACGGATTTGATATGACGGTGGAGAACAAGCATATCGAGCCGAAATATGAATGCAAATGCTCCAGAGAGCGCATGGAACGCGCACTCATATCGCTTGGCAAGGACGAGCTGAGATCGCTCATAGACGAGCAGGGCGAGGCGGAGATGGGCTGCCGCTTCTGCGACAGAAAATATGTGTTTGACAAGGCGGAGCTTACGGAGCTGTATGATAAAGCGAGAGGGTGACGGGATGAAAAATCAGATAAAGGCATATGTCGTTGTGCCATGCTATAACGAGGAGGCGGTCCTTGGCGAGACTGCGCGAAGGCTGACGGACCTTTTCGGATACATGAAGCGCGACGGACTTATCTCGTCATCAAGCAAGATAGTCTTTGTCGATGACGGCAGCAAGGACAAGACATGGAAAATAATTGAGGAGCTGACGGAGCTGTACGCGGAGATACGCGGCATCAAGCTCGCGCATAATGCCGGTCATCAGAACGCGCTGTTTGCCGGGCTTATGACCGTCCGCGACGAATGCGACTGCGCCATATCCATAGACGCGGATCTTCAGGACGATATAAATGTCATACCGGAAATGCTGAAAAAATACCGCGACGAGGGCTGCGAGGTTGTGTACGGCGTTCGCAATAAGCGCGATACCGACACGCCGTTCAAACGCGGTACGGCACAGGCATTCTACCGCATTATGCGCGTGCTGGGCGTTGACATGGTATACAATCATGCGGATTACCGGCTCATGGGCAAGGCGGCGCTTGACGCGCTTGCAGAATTTGGCGAACGCAACCTGTTTTTAAGGGGCATGGTACCGCTTATCGGCTATAAATCCGACTGCGTATATTACGAGCGCGGCGAGCGGTTCGCGGGCGAATCAAAATATCCCTTGAAAAAAATGGTGTCATTCGCATTTGACGGGGTGACATCGTTCAGCGTAACTCCGATACGCTTCATATCCGTACTGGGCGGAGTATCATGCGTGATAGCGGTCATCATGGCGGTATATGCCATCGTTCAGAAGGCGCTCGGTCATACGGACACCGGCTGGACATCTATAATGTGTTCGCTGTGGTTCATCGGCGGTGTTCAGCTTTTAGGCATGGGGCTTATCGGTGAATATATAGGAAAGATATATAAAGAGGTAAAGCACAGACCGAGATATATAGTGGAGAAATATATATGATAAACCTTATCTCAAGCATATGCGTATGGGCAGCGGCGGCGGCAATACTGCTGCGCGTGGCGGAGCGATCGGGCATGACAGTTTCTCTTGGCGCGATAACTGCCGACAAGAGCCTCAAGGGCGGCTTTTCCGCCGCGGCAAAAGAGGTTTTTGCGGTATTTGGCATCGCTCTGTTGTTTCGCGTGATCGTTTTCGCGCTTTCGATATTCGCCATATATATGGCGCAGGATCTCCGGCTTTCATGGCATGATCTGATGGGACAGTACCTTAAATGGGACGCGAACAACTATCAGCGTATAGCCACCGGCGGATATTCGTATCACACCGAAAACGGCGACTATACGACGCTGGCGTTCTTTCCGCTTTATCCGTGGCTGGTACGCTTTGCCACCGCGATATTGAGGGATCAGACGGCAAGCGGCATAGTTGTATCGGGATTGCTGTATGCAGGGGCGTGCGGATATTTGTACAAGCTTCTCTCGCTCGATTACAGCAAGGCGACCGCAATACGCGCGATCGTGTATATTTCCGTATTTCCTCATGCGCTGTTTTTCGGTGTCATGATGAATGAAAGCACGCTGCTGTTTACGATGTGCGCGACGCTGTACTATATACGGACGCACAACTGGAAGCTTGCCGGCATATCCGGCGCGCTTGCGGCGCTGTCAAGGCTTGTGGGGATATTGCTGGCGATACCGGCGGCGGTCGAATGGCTGG
>CAJONM010000085.1 GCA_905235885.1 uncultured Clostridia bacterium | reverse complement strand
TCAAAGTTTTTGTCTGCATCTCTGCATTTACAAGAACTCACACTGTTCATTTTTCAATGTACAAACGCTGCCCTCATTTGCGACAGCCTACTAATACTAACACAATTGATCCCCTTTGTCAAGAACTTTTTTAAAAAATTATCGGTTTTTTTCTTGTTTTTTTTCATTTTCAGCCAATTTAACTAAAATACTTTCTATTGTTTTGATATTTATGATAATTTTTGCAAAAAATCGCTTGAAAAAATCGAATTAATGTTGTATAATGTATGCATATTTATTTAATTGCGTCAATAATAACTCATTGGAGGAAAATCATTATGATCGGAAAAGCATTTCAAAATATCGTAACGCAAATGGCAGATGTGTTCCCGAAAAGATTCGGCATTGTCGATTCAAATAATCTTGTTATTGCCTGTAACGGCACACAGCCCAGAGACAGCATCATAGAGGATCTTCTGGCGGCGGCGCAAAACAGCGACAACACGCGTTTTAAGGATGGATACACCATACGCGCCATATCGGGTACACCGCATACCGAATATATAGTATATTCCGAGGGTACGGACGAGATAGCCAAATACTGCTGCAATGCGATAGCAGTCGCGGCAAGGAACGTGCGGGTGTACTATGACGAAAAATATGATAAGACAAGCTTTATGCAGAATATCATATTTGACAATCTCATATCCTTCGATCTGCATCAGCAGGCGCGCGAGCTGCGCGTTGACTGCGATGTGCCCAGAGCTGTATTTTATATAAAGGCTACCGGACAGGGCGAGAGCGATATATATGATGTTATAACCAACCTCTTCCCCGATTCGGAAAAGGATTTCGTCATAAGCATCGATTCAAACAATGTCGTCCTTATAAAAGAGGTCAAGGAAATAGTCTCCATTCAGGAGCTTGAAAAAATAGCGCATCAGATAATAGACACCGCAAGCTCGGAGATCATGAACAGAGTTATAATCGGTCTTTCGACAGTTGCAGCGAATATAGACGAGCTGAACAACTCATATAAAGAGGCTCAGATAGCAATAGAGGTCGGCAAGGTATTTTCGGAGGAGCAGAACATCCTCAGCTATGATAATCTCGGCATCGGCAGACTTATATATCAGCTTCCGATAAAGCTGTGCGAGCTTTTCTTGAGCGAAGTATTCAAAAAGGGCGATATAACATCGCTTGACGAGGAAACGATCCTTACCATAAATAAATTCTTTGAAAACGACCTCAATGTAAGCGAAACATCAAGACAGCTTTTCGTACACAGAAACACGCTCGTGTACAGACTCGAAAAGATCTACAAGCTTACCGGTCTTGATCTGCGCAAATTTGATCAGGCGATCGTATTCAAGGTTGCGATGATGGTACATAAGTACTTATTGTCCAACACCATGAAAATATAATTAAAAAAATATCGGGGCTGCCTTGCCCGGCGGCCCTTTATTAGTTCGGAGGATGAGTTATTGAAACCATTTTTTAAATATGCCATCGTCGCGGCTGCCGCGTCCTTTGTTACATTTTCGGCAGTGACATTATATAACTCCGTCAGCGGTGCATTAGGACTGTACACTGATGTGGATAAAAATATGTCATTGCTGTCAAAGATAACGGTCATCAACAAATGTCTTGAAAAAAATTATCTTTACGATGATTACGATACGAATAAGATGAACGACGAGGCGCTCAAGGCATATGTATCCGCACTTGACGAGCCGTACACGCATTATTTTCCGTCGGATGAATTCGTCTCATATCTTGATAGCATATCCGACAGCTATGTTGGGATAGGCATAATAATCACCTCCGACAGCGAAGCGGATAAAATAATGGTCATTGCTCCCATGGAGGGATCTCCGGCGCGCGATTGCGGAATAATGCCGGGCGATTATATACTCGCCGTAGACGGGACAGAATTTGACGGGAGCCAGATGGATGAATGCGTCGCAGCCATAAAAAACGGCAGCGTCGGCACATCCGTAACGCTTACGATGGAGCAAAACGGCGAGATAAAAGACATTACCGTCGAGCGGCGCGAGATCTCCGCGCACTCGGTAAACACCGAAATGCTTGATAATAAGATCGGATATATGCGCATAAGCGCGTTTAACACAAACGACTACGGCTCGGACACGGACACATATACCGAATTTCTTTCGCATATCAAAGAGCTTGAAGCGGACGGCATGGAAAAACTCATAATCGATCTGCGCGACAACCCCGGCGGTATAATAGATGTGGTATGCGATGTGGCTGATTATCTGTTGCCGGAAGGAACGATAACATATACCGAAACGAGAACGGGTAAGAAAACGGTATACAGCTCCGACAAGAATGATCTTGATATTCCGATGGCGGTCATCATAAACAACAACAGCGCCAGCGCCGCAGAGATCCTGACGGGTGCGCTCAAGGATTACAAAAAAGCGTATATCGTAGGACAAACGAGCTTTGGCAAGGGGATCGTGCAGACGGTATATCCGTTTGCGGACGGCTCCGGACTTTCAATGACGGTTGCCAAATACTATACTCCAAACGGAGTATGCATCCATGGTACGGGCATACAGCCGGACTACGAGGTAAGCGTTGCGGAAAAATACCAGCAGGATTATGCGGTGAATATTCCGTTTGACGAGGACTATCAGCTTCAGAAGGCGATCGAGCTTCTTAAATAATACCGATATACAAGAGAGGAGAAACAGCTATGGCTATGTCAAAAAATATGTGGCTTCGCAAACAGGAACGGTGCAAGCGTCAGAGACAGAGACGCACAAAGCGCAGACAGCTTCTTGCGATAATCGTACTCGTTGCGGCAATTGCCGCTCTGGCGGCACTCATTATAATACGAAACGCCGACAAAACGGACGCGCCGACATCGCAAACGACTGCCGAGACAACGGATATAAGCCCCACTCTCCTTTCACCCAGATACACGACAACGCTCAATACAGACGATATAAATTTATCATTCTTCAAAAATTCGGCATTCTTGGGTAATTCGGTTGCCGACACGATCAATAAATATAATCTTGTGCCGAGTTGTGATTTCTATACATCCGTAAATCTCGATGTGGACAATGTATACAGTACGATCATAGGCTACAGCGCGACTACGGCGGCAGATCAACTCAAAACGAAAAAATTCAATAAGATATTCCTCTCGTTCGGTGAGCGTGAGATAGCGTCGGGCAATGCGTATGATTTCGCCGACTCCTATGAGTCGCTTGTTGAAAAGATCAAGTCATATCAGACGACATCCCAGATATATCTCATCGCGATCCCGCCGATAACAAAGTCCGCCTCCAATGCACAGACATACGGTATGACGATGGAAAAAGTACGCGAATACAACGAGGAGATAAGAAATATAGCGTCAGATCTGGGCGTATTCTATATCAACTCCCCATCGGCTCTTGCCGGCGCGGACGGATACCTTCATGACGGCGTTTCCGCCGACGGCATAAATCTCAACCGTGACTGCTCGATAGAATTGCTTTCATATATAAGTAAATCATCGCACGACCCCGATAAGATTGAGGAGGATGAAGCCGAGACGGAGAACAGCGAGACGGAAACATCAACGGCGTCGCCATCCGCTACACCGCGGTCTACCGCAACACCGCAATCGGAGGAGCCGGAGCCGACGGTAAATGTATTAAAGGATTCGGCGATAAACGCCGACTGATGACGAACGCGCACTGAGCGCGATGCCGCATGATGCGGCAGAATGGAGAACACTATGAAAAAAACATTTAAGGCAGCAATGCTTTCGGCGCTGTGCGCGATACTTATTGCCGGATGCGGAAAAATAAAATCCGTAGAGCCGCAGGCGCTTGCGGAGGCAATAAACGACAATGTTACATTTGACGATTACCTTAGCGTCATCGACAGCGACGGCGCGGAGAAGTATTTTTACCTGAACCCGAACGATTATACGGAGCTTGTCGCATATGTCGGCACGGACGCGACCTGTGATGAATTTATAATCGTAAAAACGAACGATGTCCAGACGATCAGGACAAAGCTGGAGGAACATATAGGCCTCCTTCGCGATCTCTATGAAACATATCGTCCCGATGAAACGGCAAAGCTGGACACAGCGTTCATAGAAACATACAAGGACGCGGTGGTTATGATAATATCGCCCTCGCCCGAACAGGCTCAAAGCACATTCAAATCGTACATAAAGAAATAATCCGTTATTTCTTTGTCAATTTATACGCAAGCATATATCTCTCGTTTACGGAAAGCGCGGTAAATTCCGCATAATCCATAGGCAGCTTACTAAGGAGCGTTTTGCATACTCTGCAATAATGCTCCTGTTTATTTGTAAATAAAAATCTGTTGCAATGCGCGCAATATGTTCCGTTCATATCATTCTCCGTTCCGCCGCGCGTGCGGCAGATGTTCTCTGATATATTTTTTACCATTATTCCCCGTCAAAATCAACCGTATGCGTAAATTCACCTGTATTTTCTCCGTTATGCTGTAATTCCACAAAATCTTTCCACTTTGATAATTATTCCGATTTTCCGCACCGTTGC
>CAJONM010000084.1 GCA_905235885.1 uncultured Clostridia bacterium | reverse complement strand
GATCACTATTTCGGTCAGATAAAAGAGCGCGTTGCGAGCTTTATGAAAGAGGTAGACGAGGAGCTGTGGAAGCTCGGCGTTCTTGCCAAGACAAAGCATAACGAGGTTGCTCCGGCACAGCATGAGATCGCGCCCATATTCTCAACCACAAATATTTCCACCGACCATAATCAGCTCACCATGGAGGTTTTAAAAACGGTAGCCGATCATCATGGGCTGTACTGTCTGCTTCATGAAAAGCCGTATGAGGGCATAAACGGCTCGGGCAAGCACAACAACTGGTCAATAGGCACATCAGACGGAGAGCAGCTCCTTAAACCGGGCAAAAAGCCGGCGCAAAATGTACAGTTCCTTCTGTTTTTGGCAGCCGTCATAAAAGCGGTAGACGACTATGCGGATCTGTTGAGAGTGTCTGTGGCAACAGCCGGTAACGATCACCGGCTCGGTGCGCACGAGGCTCCGCCGGCTATCATATCCATATATCTGGGCGATCAGCTCTCGGCGATAGTAGATCAGCTTAAGGCAGGTCATGGCGTGAAGTATGAGGAGGGCGAGCTGATAGAAACAGGCGTTGAGTCGCTCCCCGACATCCAGAGAGACACGACCGACCGCAACAGAACATCACCCTTTGCCTTTACAGGAAACAGATTTGAATTCCGCGCTCCCGGCTCAAGGCAGTCAATAGGCGGGATAAATATAGTTCTTAATACGATAGTTGCCGAAACATTGACGGAATTTGCCGACATACTCGAATGCAGCTCGAATATATCAAAGGATGCGCTGGGACTTGCGATAGACACATTCAAAAAGCATGAGCGGATCATATTTGACGGTAACGGCTACAGCGATGAATGGGTAGAAGAGGCTCAGAGGCGAGGGCTGCCAAATCTTAAAACAACACCGGACGCCATGCCATTGTTTAAGACACAGAAATCAATAGACCTCTTTACCGCTCAGGGCGTATTTACCGAACATGAGGTCGAGACGCGATGCGAGATAATGATGGAAGATTATAATAACACGCGTCACTTTGAAATGCTTACGATGCTGGAAATGGCAAGGCAGGAGATACTGCCGGCTTGTCTTGAATACACGAAGTTTATAACGGACGATCTCCTTTCCAAAAGGTCGCTCGGAATAGACGCTCCGAACGAAACGGAACAAGCAAAGTTGCTCACATCTCTTACAGAGGAGCTTATAGAAAGGATCGCCAAGCTTGACGCGGCGACAAGCGTCCCGGACGGAGATCCGTTTGAAACGGGTATGTATTACAAAGAAACGGTGCTGCCGGCAATGGATGCGCTCAGAGCAACAGCCGACAGGCTTGAGACGATCGTTTCCGCGGAGTATTGGCCGTTCCCGACATATACTGAGCTGTTATATCTTATCTGAGTTTTATGTGGATGTAAAATTTTGTTTTTTTACATCCACTTTTTATATATTTACTGTTGAAATTCACGCTGAAATATTGTATAATATTGTAAAAGACTGATATGGAGGTAAAACATATGGGATACATGGATAATTATAAGCTATGGCTCAATTCTCCGGCTTTGGATGAGGGTGCAAAAAAAGAGCTTGAAGCTGTAGCTGCGGATAAAGTGGAGCTTGAGGATCGCTTTTACCGCAATTTAGAGTTCGGCACAGCCGGTATGCGCGGCATTCTCGGCATGGGAACAAACAGAATAAACATCTATAATGTTCGTCAGGCAAGCTACGGTGTTGCGACATATGTGAATAAGGAAGGCAAGGACGCTGCCGGAAAAGGCGTTCTTATCGGCTACGATACACGCATTATGTCGCGTGAATTTGCGGAGGAAACAGCTAAGGTGCTTGCAAACGAGGGTATAAAGGTATATCTGTTTGACAGCGTTCATTCCGTACCGGAGGTTTCATTCGGGATCCGCGAGCTGGGCTGCGCGGCAGGCGTTATGGTCACCGCATCACACAACCCTAAGGAATACAATGGCTATAAGGTATACGGTCCCGACGGCGGTCAGCTTCCTCCTGAGGCTGTTCAGACGGTTATAGATGCAATGGAGTCGATAGACATATTTGATGTGAAATACGCCGATCTTGATAAGGCTGTAAGCTCCGGTATCGTGAAGATAGTAGGTCCCGATCTGGATAAAAAATTCCTTGACATCGTCAAGACACAGCAGTGCAACCCCGAAGCCGTCACAGCGGTAGCGGATACCTTTAAGCTTATTTATACGCCATTTCACGGCACAGGTTCAAGACCGGTAAAGGCGATACTGAAAAATATCGGATTTAAGAATGTAATAGTAGTCAAGGAACAGGACACTCCCGACGGCAATTTCCCGACGGTCAAATCACCTAACCCGGAAAACAAGGAAGGTTTTGAGATCGCCATAAGAATGGCAAAGGAAAATGATGTAGATGTAATAATCGGCACCGACCCCGACTGTGATCGCGTAGGCATCGTTGTGCGCGATGCGGACGGCGTTTACAGAACACTCACCGGTAATCAGACGGGCGCGCTGCTCGTTGAATATATCCTCCGTTCAAAGAAAGAAAAGGGCATTCTCCCCGATAACGGCGTTGTTATAAAAACCATTGTTTCAACAGAGCTTGCCGCGGCGATAGCCGAAAGCTACGGCATGGAGATAATGAATGTTCTTACGGGCTTTAAATATATCGGCGAGAAAATGACCGAATTTGCGGAAAAGAAAAACTATACATACCTCATCGGCTTTGAGGAAAGCTATGGTTATCTTGTGGGCAACCATGCGCGCGATAAGGACGGCGTAGTGGCATCTATGCTCATAGCCGAGATGGCTGCATATTACAAGACTCTCAACAAATCACTGTACGAAGCATTGCAGGATATTTATAAGAAATACGGCTATTATGCGGAAAAGACAAATTCGTATACTATGCCCGGCAAGGACGGTATGGAGAAAATGGCGTCGATACTCTCAAATCTGCGCAACTATCCGCCCACCTTGATAAACGGGCTCAATGTCGTTAAGATCACAGACTATCAGGAGCAGATCATAAAGCTTTCGGACGGATCAAGGCTTCCGCTCACCGGCTTGCCGAAATCGAATGTGCTGCGCTATGATCTGGCGGACAGCAAATCGTATTTTATCGTCCGTCCGTCCGGCACAGAGCCTAAGATCAAGTTGTATATGGGTACATTCTCAGACTCGTACGACTCGGCAATGGCAACAATAGATAAGATCGCAAAGGACTGCGAAGAAAAATTTGAACTCATATAAATTAAAGGGGCTGAAAAGCCCCTTTAATCATTCAGATATTTCAGTATTTCGTCTATCCCCTCGCCCGTTTTGCTGTCTACCTCAAATATGTCCGCACAGCCGGCAAGCTCAAGCCAGCGCCGAGCCTGGGGTATGTCCGCATTCGGGTCATTTTTTTGCGTTATGATCCCTATTACGCGCCTGTTGGCAACGACCGCGCATTCGGGCGGATACAGCGAATACGGCTCTGTCGCGCTCATAAGCATACCGACAACATCTGCTTCAAAGGAATACATCGCGATCGCGCTGCCTAAATTCTTTGATTGTATGTATTCTCCCGGCGTGTCTATTACGACATCAAAGCGATTTACATACTGCGTTTTATGATAATGTATGCTCTCGCCCTTCAACGCCTGCATAAGAGTTGTCTTCCCTGCCTCCGAGCGTCCGATAAGTATGATTTTCTTCATGTTTTGGAAATATCACAAACCTTATAGCCGAGCTTATTACGGCAAAACTCCAAAACGGCTTTAATTCCCGACTCAACATCCGAGATAAGACCTGTCGTTATCAATGTGCCGGAAAATCTGTCCACAAAGCTCAGGTCGACATTTCCGGCTTTCGTTGAAATATCGGCGGCGATTATCGCCGTCTCTGCCGGAGTGATTGTCAATATCCCGATCGCCGATCCTGAAAAATCAAGCTCCGGGTTGAGTCCGAGCTTTTTATATAAAACAGGATCCGGACTTGCTATCACATGGGCAAGCGTTATCTCTTTACCGGGGACAAGCTCCTGAACGATACGCATTCTGCCCTCGCCCTCTGCTATAATATCTTTTATATCCATTTTCGATCCTCCGAATATTCTCTTGGATACATACATTATAACATAAATATTACTTCTTTTCAAGTAGTAAATGCTATTTTTTAAGCAATGATAATTTACGGAAATATTTATTGACTTATTTGCAATATTATGGTATAATTTAGCATATAATTTGAAAGGAGTTTTATTATGAAAGAATATTTAGCAATTGAAAAAGTTGTCGGACGCGAGATCCTTGACTCAAGAGGCAATCCTACAGTTGAGGCTGAGGTTTATCTTGCTGACGGCACTATAGGCAGAGGCATGGCACCGAGCGGTGCTTCCACAGGCGTTTTTGAGGCTCTTGAGCTTCGCGACGGCGACAAGGGCAGATACCTTGGCAAGGGTGTTTCAAAGGCTGTTGAAAACATCAACACCGTTATATGCGACACCATTGTAGGCATGGACGCGTCGGATATATACGCTATAGACAATGCCATGATAGCCGCAGACGGCACAAAGGACAAGTCAAAGCTCGGCGCAAACGCTATATTGGCCGTTTCGATAGCCGCAGCAAGAGCAGCTGCATCATCGCTTGACATTCCGCTTTACCGTTTCTTGGGCGGCGTAAACGGAAATCGCCTCCCCGTTCCGATGATGAACATCTTAAACGGCGGCGCTCATGCAACAAACACAGTTGATACACAGGAATTTATGATCATGCCGGTAGGCGCACCGACATTCAAGGAAGCGCTGCGCTGGTGCGCGGAGGTGTTCCATGCTCTTGCTAAAATATTAAAGAGCAGAAACCTTGCAACATCAGTTGGTGACGAGGGCGGCTTCGCCCCCAACCTCAAGGATGACGATGAGACTATAGCAACTATCCTTGAAGCTGTTAAGCAGGCAGGCTATGAGCCGGGCAAGGACTTCATGATCGCTATGGACGCCGCTTCATCAGAGTGGAAGAGCGAGAAGGGTATCGGCTATTATCATCAGCCGAAATCAGGCCTTGACTTCACATCCGATGAGCTTATTGCTCACTGGGCGGCACTTGTTGAGAAATATCCTATCATTTCTATCGAGGATGCTCTTGATGAAGAGGACTGGGAAGGCTGGAAGAAGCTTACGGCTACTCTCGGTGACAAGGTACAGCTTGTCGGAGACGATTTGTTCGTTACAAACACAGAGCGTCTTTCAAAGGGTATCTCACTCGGCTGCGGTAACTCGATCCTTATAAAGCTCAACCAGATCGGTTCTGTTTCGGAAACGCTTGAGGCTATAAAGATGGCGCACAAGGCAGGCTATACGGCTGTTACATCGCACCGTTCGGGCGAGACAGAGGATACAACGATCGCGGATCTCGCTGTTGCTCTTAACACCTGCCAGATCAAGACAGGCGCTCCGAGCCGTTCGGAAAGAGTTGCTAAGTACAATCAGCTTCTCCGTATTGAGGAAGAGCTTGGCTCAGCGGCTATATATCCCGGTAAGGCAGCATTTAATGTAAAATAAGATCATTAAAGAAATGAGGAGACTATAGTTGGTCTCCTCATTTCATTTTACTCTGATATTCCGCATTCGGAAAGATATTTGACAGCTCTTTTGAACTTCTCATTGATAGCGATACTGAACGAATCGTAACCACTGTCGGGATAGCTTTTAAACACAGCATCTTTGGAAGAAATATTTGGGGAATAATTATTATCTATTCTTAGTACATATGTTGCCGATTCATCTGCATCCGAAAAATCGGAATAGCTTACCTGCGCCAGATCCTCCTTTGTCCGTAGGATGAGTTCTCTTGCCTTGTCGCCGCTTAGGATGTCGCTTGAACTCATCATTGTCAATCCATCTTCATCCTGTGCATATGTTTCAACATTCACAACCTTTATATTGTCGATATTGAGCATATCCATTCCGGTGTAATAATATTTGTAGTCCGTTTCCTCAAACAGCCTGCCTATATATATGTCCCTCTTTTCATTGCTCAGCTTATATTCGCGTCTGACTGATTTCCCGTCCTTTAATATATATTCGATGTCGAATACATAATAATTATTCTCTCTGTTTTCGTCATCGTCATTTATAATATCGGCGTGCGTATCACGCACCATATCTATAATATCCGTCTCACTCATATATTCGTCCGCTTCACGATTGTAGATCATACCGTCAATCGCTACGCATTTTATATCATTTATATCGGGCACATATGTTTCATATCCGAAAAAGCTCGTAAATGCGCAGAAGCTGATAACGGCTGCCATTACAGCGGCGTATGCCAAAAGACCTTTTATTGATCCGGCGAATATGTTTATACGCTTTTCCATTATCATTTCACAGGCAAAATATGTTATAACAACCATTGTTGCCGCCGCAAAAAGCATCGGAGCGCCTATTTCGGATAAAATGGAAAACAATACCAGAAACGCTGTTGTTGTGACCGTATATTTCAATATCGGCTTCATAACCGCAAAACCCGCGACCTCGCCGCAAAGCTCCGTCCTTCGGATTTTGTACAGAAAGCCGCTGATAACATACAGCAAGACAGCAGCCGCAAAATACAGCCATGTCCGCAGTATTGCAAAGAAGCTCAGCCTTGCACTATCATAATCAAAAAGATTTTCGCCTATCCATGGTATAGGAGACAGCTTCAGTATATCTTCAAGCACGGAATAGCCTGTAAATCCCTTTAAAAACGCCTCGCCTATAACATTTACCGAAAGATATACTATAAACGGAAATGTGATAAGTAGAAGATTTATTACCGCAACAGCAGGCGTATTGCCTGTCAGGAACGCGGAAAAGGTCGCGATAGCAAACATGACCGCGAGCACATATAAGTTCACGCCCGTCCAGAATGCAATATGAGCCAAACGAATAAGCTCGCTATAGAATGTAAAACGCATAACAGTAAGTATGACAGCATTGACAAGCACCGGCACCGACATCATAGTAAATGCGGCAAAGAGCGATGATAAATAGATCGCTTCCTTTTTGACCGGCATTGAAGTCATGAAAAGTGACGCGTTCTTTGAATGCGCAAATCTGTAAATAAGCATCGCCACCACAGTCGGCACGACCATCGCCGCAAAAATTGCCACAAAGAGCGAATCATTCTCTTCAACGCCGTTATATCCGTAATATCCTTTTTCCGTCATTATAACGAACGGTGCCGAGAAAAACAATATTATCGTATATAATACAGCGCCCCACTTAAAACGCTTCAGGGTGTTTTTGTAGATACCGTAATTAAACCATGATACCTTTGAAATCATATCCAAGTCCTCCCAGCTCATAAATGAATATTTCTTCTAATGTTAAGCTCACCTTGTCGAAAACCACAGGCTTATAGCCGGCTATCAATTCATCACTGATATTCGTATCATCCTTTACGATCACCTGATATACCGATGCAATGCTTGATATATGCAGCACATTCAGTTTCTTTTCAAGCTCCTTTGGCATACCGTCCGAAAATGCGAGCTGATATTTATGAACGCTGCCCTTGAGGTCATCAAGCGGCTTTTCGATGATCATTTTGCCCTTGTGTATTATCCCGACATGGTCGCATATATCTTCGAGCTCCCGAAGATTATGCGAGGACACAAGCACCGTCATTGAACGCTGTGCAACATCATCTATGATAAGATTTAGAACCTGCTTGCGCATGACCGGGTCAAGTCCGTCAAGCGGCTCATCAAGTATAAGATGATCGGGCATACATGAGAGCACGATCAAAAATGCTGCCTGCTTTTTCATTCCCTTTGACAGGCTTCTTACCTGTTTTTTCTCGCTTATATCAAAAAGCTCGCACAGCTTTTTGTATCTTTCGTCATTGAAATCCTTATACAGTCCCTTATAAAACCGCGCCATGTCCGCAACGGTCGCGGAGCTGAAATAATACCAATCATCGGCTATTGCCGCTACTCTGCCTTTAACGGATACATTTTCATATACAGGCTCGCCGTCGATTGTAATGCTGCCCCTATCCTGTCTTAGCGATCCCGTTATGTGATTTATTATCGTTGTTTTTCCTGCGCCGTTGGGTCCGACAAGTCCGTATATGCTTCCGGTAGGAACCGTCATGGTGAGTCCGTCGAGCGCGGCAAATCCACCAAATTTTTTTGTTACATCATTAATTTCGATCATCTTCATTCGTCTCCTTGTAAATTGTGCTTAAAGCATCCGATATGCTTTCCTTTTTTTCTCCGAGAAAAATAAGCTCGCGAACGGTCGCAGAAAGAACCTCATACAGTTCCTCCATCCTTTCGTTATTTACATGAGCCGCATTTGATATATAGCTGCCCTTTCCTCTTATACTGCATATCACGCCATGCGCTTCAAGCTCCTTATATGCTCGCTGAACGGTATTAGGATTGACCGTCAGCATGACAGACATTTCCCTTACCGACGGGAGACGCTCCCCCGCCTTCAATGCCCCGTTTACAACAAGCTCACGAATTGACGCTTCTATCTGCTCATGCAGCGGCTTACCGCTTCTGTAATCAAGCTTTATCAAAAAAATCACCTCTCAGTAACTGTACTAAGTGTTCTAATACAGTTATTATAGCATAGTTCTTTCCGTATGTCAATACATAAAATGCAAAGAACAAAGCGCCTTCGGCGCACGCCTGCGGCGGGCAGAGAAGATAAAGCGCTTTGTTATGCCCATGTGCGTTTCCGACCATAGGT
>CAJONM010000083.1 GCA_905235885.1 uncultured Clostridia bacterium | reverse complement strand
CCATGTGCGTTTCCGACCATAGGTCGGATATTTCGCACGGGCAATTAAATCATTTTTTGCTTTATAAGAAAGCAATTTCTTATAAAGCAAAAAATGATGCGGCGTAATATCTCAAATCGCCGCATCCTTTTTTATATCTTATCAATCAATTGTTTCCCATAAATTCGCTCACATCGATCATTACACCTGCATTTGCATATGTAACATTAACATCAGTAGTAGAACCGGTAACAACATTCTCAAGTGCGAAATTCTTTACTTCAATTGACGGATTTGTAAATAACTCTTTCATTTTAAATATCCTCCCTATTATTCAGTTACTGTATCTTCAGCTATTTCTTCGTTTTCTTCGTCTGCAACCGGCACTTCAGCCGACTCAACATACTCAATCCGTATGTCAGCAATCGTGACATCATCAGGAATATTAACAAGCATTACCTTTAAGAGTTCTTCGTCATCATCGCTATCAATATGCTCTCTTCCGACCTCGGTAAGGTACTCAAGAATTTTGCATTCGAACTCATAGTCTACCGCAACGCGGAATTCCTTCTCCACCTCATCTTCGGTACCTGCATACTTAACAGCCTTGATAATAATGCTCATATCGCCTTGAACGGCATCTGCAAGCGTTATATCGTCGAAACAGTAGCCCTCATCATATGTAATGACTTCTTTCTGCTCCTTTTCCGGTTGTTCTTCGGGAGTTTCTTCTTCAGGAACCTGTTTCTCTTCAGCAACAGGCTCTTCTTCAACTTTTTCCTCGGTTGTTTCTTCAGCTACCTGTTCAGCCTCTTCTATAACCTCTTCCGATTTGCTTTCCTCTGCTGCTACAGCTTCTGTCTCAGGCTCTTCGACAACTACAGAAGAATTATCCTCTTCAACGATCTCTTTCTTTTCGGTTCCAGTCTCTACATCCTCTGATGTGGCATCCGGAGAAACTATCTCAACATCTTCAGCCGTTTCATCTGATGCAAGTGCTTCTGCCTCACCGCTTGTCACTGCTTCATTTGAAACAACCGTTCCAGTAGTATCACTTGCAGTGTCGCTGCTTACGGATGACTCTGACGATTCGCTCAAAATAGAAGCCGATGCCCCACTGTCTCCCGTTGATGAGTCAGAAGATCCGGTTGACTCAGATGAAGATGCGGATGACTCTGAGCTTGTCGAAGCCGCACTGCCGACGCTTTCACCGGATGTTGATGCAGTCGATGCTGTCGATGCAGAAGTTGTTGCTTTGCTTTCGCCCTGCGAGCTTGACGCTACAGATACAGAAGCTGATGCGGATGAACCCGAAGAATCACCGCCATCTGCGCTTGCTGTTACAGCAGCTGCTCCAAATGTTCCAACCGCAACTGCAAGCGTTGCGAGCAACACAGGCAAATTCTTTGCACTCATGGAAAAACCTCCATTTCTCTATATAAAATAACATAGATATATTTACTATACTATTAATCATACATATATTAGCATATTTTACTCTGTTTGTCAATAGTTTTTTTTAATTTTTTTATATTTTTTTGGTTATAATTGATAGCATATAATACAAACAGAAAGACTGTGTAAAAAGCAGTCTTTCTGTTTGTATTAATCGGTAACAACTCTGTGGAAAACTTTTTTTCCTTTTTTGATTATGACACCGTTATCGGTTAGCATATCTGTGGTAACAACTCCGTTTATATCGGTATATTTCTTATCGTTTATCGAAATTCCGTTCTGCTGTACAAGACGCCTCGCTTCTCCCTTTGAGGCAACAATTCCCGTTTTAGCGATCATATCAAGCACACCCATGCCTACAACATCAGCTATGACCGTAGTCGGCATATCGTCAGATACACCGCTGCCGGAAAATACTGCCTCCGATGTCTCCTTAGCCTTGTCTGCTTCAGTCTCGCCATGAACAAGCTTCGTAAGCTCATATGCGAGGATACGCTTAGCTTTGTTAAGCTCAGCGCCTTCCCATTTTTCCATCGCCCGAATTTCATCCATCGGAATGAATGTAAGCATTTTCAGACATTTGATGACATCGGCATCCTGAACATTTACCCAATACTGATAAAACTCATACGGAGTTGTTTTGTTTTCATCCAGCCATACTGCGCCGGACTGTGTCTTGCCCATTTTTTTGCCTTCGCTGTTTGTCAGCAGCGTAAAAGTCATACCGTAAACTTGCTTATTATCCTTTCTGCGACAAAGCTCCAGTCCGCCTAAAATATTGCTCCACTGATCATCTCCGCCAAGCTCCATCCTGCAGTCATATTTACGATTAAGCATAAGGAAATCATATGACTGCATGAGCATATAATTAAACTCTAAAAAGGACAGTCCCTTTTCAAGCCTTTGCTTGAAGCATTCGGCTGTAAGCATTTTATTTACCGAGAAATGGGCGCCTATATCTCTTAAAAATTCAACATAATTAAGGTTTAAAAGCCAATCGGCATTATTGACCATGATAGCTTTATTATCAGAGAAATCTATAACTCTGGAAAGCTGTTTTTTAAAGCATTCGCAGTTATGATTTATAATCTCCTCCGTCATCATCTGCCGCATATCCGTTCTACCGGACGGATCGCCTATATGACCCGTTCCGCCGCCTACAAGCGCTATCGGGCGATGCCCGTGCTGCTGCATATGGCGCATCACTATCATTTGAAGGAAATGTCCTACATGGAGCGAGTCCGCCGTAGGATCAAAGCCGATATAAAATGTTACCTTTTCCTTTCCAAGCAATTCTCTTATTTCTTCTTCATGTGTGCATTGCGCGATAAGTCCGCGTTCTTTCAGCACATCAAACACATTTTCAGACATATCTGTTATCATTTACTCCTTCCGTAAAGCTTATAATGGATAATGCGCCTGTCATTTAATGAACAAACCGCACTACTGCTCATTTGTGGTTTGATTTTGTATAATAATACCATTATTCTTATATAAAGTCAAGTTAATCGAACAAAGTTATCTGATTTGTTTGCGGCAGGTCGTCAAAACAACCGTTCTCCTCCATCGTGTCGAGCGCTGTTTTTGTGGCGCCCGTCCTCAGTCTCAGATCCTCGACATTTTTAAACCTGCCTTTTTCTCTTTCCTCGGCTATTTGCTTTGCAAGATTTTCGCCCAGATCAGGTAAAGCATTAAGGGGCGGCAGGAGCTTACCCGATTCTGTGATCTGAAAATGTGTGGCGTGAGATTTGTACAGATCGACCTTTTCAAATTCGTATCCTCTGCAATACATCTCGATAACAATTTCCAGTATCGGTATAACTCTGTCTTCCTTTTGCGCTGCCGTTCCGTCCTGCTTTCGCTTGTCTATATCGTCAAGCGCGGCGCGCGCGATCTTTTCGCCCTGAGCCATTGTTCGCGTATCGAAATCGTCCGCGCGAACGGTATAATATGCCGCATAGTACGCAAGAGGCTTATGCACCTTGAACCACGCCACTCTGAACGCCATCATTACATATGCGACAGCGTGCGCTTTCGGGAACATATACTTTATTTTTTTACAGGAGTCGATGTACCATCCAGGCACATTCGCTTGGAGCATAGCCGCTTCATCCTCCTCGGTCAGCCCCTTGCCTTTTCGCACGCTTTCCATTATTTTAAATGAGTGTTTTGCGTCCACACCTGCGGAAATGAGATATATCATAATATCATCACGAGCGCATATAGCGTGCGACAGATCACAATACCCATCCTGTATCAGATCCTGTGCGTTGCCAAGCCATACATCCGTACCATGCGACAGACCCGATATTCTGACAAGCTCGGAAAATGTCGTCGGTTTTGTCGCTTCGAGCATCTGTCTGACGAATTTTGTTCCGAATTCTGGTATGCCGTATGTTCCCAATTGGGTGCCGATGTCCGCGCCTTCCCGAAGCTTTAATGCCGTATTTGAGGTGAAAAGGCTCAGTGTTTCCTTATCATCGAGCGGCACCTTCTTCGCGTCAAGTCCCGTTATATCCTCAAGCATTCGTATAACTGTAGGGTCATCATGACCGAGCTCATCAAGTTTAAGAAGATTTGTGTCGATGGAATGATAATCAAAATGCGTTGTGAATATATCTGATGTTTTATCATCCGCAGGATGTTGTATCGGGCAAAATTCGTGTATATTGTTCGTATACGGCACAACGATTATTCCGCCCGGATGCTGCCCGGATGTTCGCTTTACTCCCTCGCACCCCTTTGCAAGGCGCTTCATTTCGGCATTACGCATTGTTATGCCTTTTTCCTCGCAATATTTCTTTACATATCCGAATGCGGTCTTTTCTGCAACCGTGCTTATAGTGCCTGCACGGAAGACAAAGCCTTCGCCGAAAAATGTTTCGGTATACTTATGGATGGTAGGCTGATATTCTCCCGAAAAATTAAGATCTATATCAGGCTCCTTATCACCGTCAAAACCCAAAAATGTTTCAAACGGAATATCGTGTCCTTCCTTATTCATTAATTCGCCGCATTCAGGACAGTTTTTATCTTCCATATCACAGCCGGATTGTCCTATGTCGCTCTTATAAAACTCAGAATGCTTGCAATTCGGACATAGATAATGTTGCGTAAGCGAATTGACCTCCGTTATATCTGAAAGATAGGCAACGAACGATGAACCGACAGAGCCTCTTGATCCGACAAGATAGCCGTCTGCATTTGACTTCTGAACAAGCTCCTGTGCAATTCGGTACATAACGGAAAATTTATTATTTATAATTGAGTTCAGTTCTTTATCCAGACGCTCCTGCACCTCATGAGGCAATGGATCACCGTATAACTCCTTTGCCCGTTTTATCGAGTCATTTCGTATGCTCTCCTCCGCGCCCTCGACAACAGGCGGACATTTCTTTGTGGGGATAGGACGCACTTGTCCGATCATATCCGCTATCATATTGGTGTTCGTAACGACGACCTCATACGCCTTATCTTTCCCAAGATATGCAAATTCATCGAGCATTTCCTTTGTTGTTCTGAAATACAGCGGTGCTTGATTATCCGCATCCTTAAAGCCTTTATAATGCATAAGGATCTTGCGGTAATCCGCTCCCTCCGGATCCATGAAATGCACATCACAGGTCGCACAAACCGGTTTGCCGATCCTCTCGCCAAGCTCAACTATCCGCTTGTTCAAGTTTCTCAGATCATCGTCTGTCGTTATGTTTGGATGATCCTTGCTGTCTTTCATGTATGCGTTATTTCCTATAGGCTGGATCTCAAGATAATCATAAAACTGCGCTATCTCCTCAAGGCGTTTATCCCCTGCCCCTTCTACGAGCGCGGTAAACAGCTCTCCGGCTTCACACGCTGATCCTATGATTATATCGGATCTGTGTTCACTTAAAAGTGTTTTTGGTATTCTCGGCGTTCTTTCAAAATATTTCAGGTGCGACTGCGTTACCATTTCATAGATGCTTTTAACGCCTTCATATGTCTTTGCAAGCAATATCACATGAAATGCTCTTGTTTTTGCCGCCGCACTGCGTATGTCAAATATATTATTAAATTGACTGAGATCTGTATGCCCTTTTGATCTGAGGATCTCAAGCATTTTAATAAACGCTTTTGCCGTTGCGTCCGCGTCATCAACGGCACGATGATGGTGTTCATTTATAACACCCAGATTTTTGCATAACGCATCGAGATTGTGCCTGTTCTGGTGCGGAAACATACATCTTGACAGCACCATAGTATCCACATACGGCATATTAAAGCTCCTGCCGCATTCCTCAGACTGACGCTTAATAAACGACATATCAAAATCAGCATTATGCGCAACCATTATTGATCCGTCGCAGAATGTAATAAAATCATCTATCTGCTCTTCAAAGGTCTTGGCATTTTGCACCATACTGTCGCTTATCGAGGTAAGCTCTGTTATTTCCTTTGGTATAGGCGTCTTTGGATCTACAAATGCCGACCATTTATCGGTGATTTGTCCATTTTCGATCTTAACTGCGCCGATCTCGATTATTTTGCATTTTTCCTTATCAAGACCTGTTGTTTCTATATCAAAAACAACAAACGACGAATCGGGAGTCCCTTCAGACAAATCATGCGTTATCATTTTGGTGTCATCTACAAGGTATCCCTCTACTCCGTACAATACCTTTATTTTTTGGTTATCTTTTGAGCTGTGCATCGCATCGGGATATGCCTGAACAACACCGTGATCGGTTATAGCTATCGCCTTATGTCCCCAATACACGGCGCGATCTATCAGCTCCTGGGCGGAGTTTACGGCATCCATCTGCGACATCTGAGTATGTAGATGCAGCTCAACGCGCTTGGTTTCGGCATTGTCCTTTCTGATCGGCTTCGGCGGCAGCTTTGCAATGTCGTTTGCCGTTATGACGACTTCATGACTGTATTCATCAAACTTTGCCGTACCGCGTACCGCTAAATCGATGCCGCCTTTTTTTATGGACTCCTCTATCGGTTTATATAGATCCCAAAACTTATTCTCATCCTTATTTGTGTATATGAACGCCTTGACGGTAATAGCAGAGCTTTCGTCAGCCAGATCAAGCGTTACTATACGCATTTTCTTTTTATCTTTTTTTGAGGTCGTTTCTATCTGCTTTGCATCAAAAACACGAACGGTTATCACGACCTGTCCGGAGTTTTCGTTTACGGATCTGATCGAGGATACCTCCCTGTTTTGTATAGGCTTACCTATAAGCATATCCTCAGCATTGACAGTCCCTATTATGTCGGTTTGCCCCGGATTGTCGTTTTGAGGTACATAATATACCACAACATTTTTCGAGGCTGCATATTTGAAATCGGTCTTTAGCTTTACAGATATATTTCTAAATAAATTGTTTTTCTTTATATGTTCGCGCGCAAGCTTTTCAGTCGACGCCGATAGCTCGGAAGCAAATTCAACCTCGACCTCACGCATATGCCTTGAAACAGTTATATTCGACACATACAGCCTGTCCACAGACTGATTTCCGCTTCTGCCGAATACCGTGCCAAACTCAGTCATTTGTCATAGCCTTTCTTAATACGCCCATTGCGTATATTTCTTTCTCTTATTTATAAAAGCATTGTAATAAAGCTGCCGTTCATCTTCCTTTGTAAATTCAGCCGGACAGTTCTGGCGCACACCATCAACTATCGATTTGTCAAGCCATTGCTCTATATCCTCTTCAGTGATAGTATCATCCGCAGGTATTACCCTGTCCATAAACCTCTTCATATTTGAAAGATCCTTACCAAATGCGTCCATGACCTCAACGGCGCGTATGACCTCATGCTTTGCCATCCATGCAATAAACTCAACCAAAAGCGCACCGTTCGCCCTGCCATGGGCAATGCCCTTGTTACAGGTCACCTGATGCCCCATAGCATGTACAACATTCAGACCCGTATGCGCGACTGCCATACCTCCGAATGACGCGGCTATCAAGAGATTTGCTCTGTCTGTGGCGGATATTTTACCTGTTACAAGCTCGGCGGTGCAGGAACCTATGCGCCGTATCGCCTCAAGTGCGGCAAGGTCGGAAAATGCGTACGCATTCGAGTTAAGATACGACTCCACCGCATGGCACAGCGCGTCAACGGCTGTATTTCTCGTTACCTCCAGCGGAAGTGTCAGTGTATACCGGTAGTCGAGAAATGTGGCATACGGGAAGCAGTCAACAGATGAAAAACTGCGCCTGTTTGTTATATCGTCGAGCGTAAGCATAACATAATGCGTTGTATCAGAGCCGGTACCTGCCGTAGTCGGTATACAAACGACCTTTAAAGGCTTATGCTCATATACCTCGTCATATATCTGCATCGGTTCTATTTCGTTTGTAGCGTATACAGCCGCCGCCTTTGCCGCGTCAAGCGTAGAGCCGCCGCCTATGCCGATCACATATTCTATGCCATGCTCGCGCATTGTTTTGCTCAGCGCATATATCTCACTTATGCCGGTCGTGCCCGTAATTTTATTGTAAATCTCATATTCGATGCCCTGTTCATTCAATACATCCGTTACATCCGCCAATGCACCGGACAGAACCGCAGAGTTGCGACCTGTGACTATCATACATTTCTTTCCGTGTATAAGGTGCCTGAAATGGCGTTTCACACAATTCTCACCCGACAAAAGCATTGTGGGCATAAAGTATTTCGGCATAAGATCTCCTCCGATATGTCTCCTTTAAGTTAAAAGGAGGTGTAAAAATGAGTTTTTTACATCCCCCTTTAATAGTACATCTGAATAACTTTATTATGCTGTGATTTTTTCGATGTAAGCCTTTATCTTGTCGCATTTGGCATTTGCAAAGAACAGCTCCTTGAACTTCGCGCCGCTTACAGCACCCTTAACAAGATCCTGATCAAGGTTAGGAAGAATATCCAAAAGATCGCGGTGTGTAACCTTCTTAACTTCGTTAAGTATCTTAGCGTTTCTCTGCTCAGGCTCTCTTCTTTCCTTCGGATAGCCGCCGCCCCATTCGTCAACGAACAGCTTTTCAAATACATATCCTAAATTAAGCTCAGCGCCCCAGCCCCAGCCTTTTGCAAACGGCATTGCTATACAGTTACCGTTATTTACCTGCGTAAACTGGTACGCGTCCGTCGGATCAACAACATGACCGCACAATACGCCCGGGAACGCATTGCAAGCAAGCATTGCGCCTTCGCCTGTGCCGCAGCCTGTTATAACAAGATCTGCCGCACCTGAATTTAAAAGTATCGCAGCAAGTATGCCTATCTGAACATAAGTAAGCTGTGCCTCGTCCTCGGCTGTATACATACCATAGTTATCAACCGTATGTCCAAGCGGTTCTACGACGCTCTTTAATGTTTCAACAATAATACCGTTTTTTGCTGCCTGGCTGTTTTCATTTATCAATGCAATTCTCATTTTAGCATCTCCTTTTCTGTATTTTGGGTATAACTCCCTCATTTGTATTCACATTATACTATATTTTCCACATATAGTCAAGTAGAATTTTTATTTTTCTTCCTCTGCGTG
>CAJONM010000082.1 GCA_905235885.1 uncultured Clostridia bacterium | reverse complement strand
CGGGGCAGAGATACCCGTTGACGAATTTTTGCCGGTATTCGGAGCATATCCGGACGCGCCATGGGAGGATACTACCGAGCAGCTTCCGCCTTCCGTAAACTATTCATTTACTACAATGCGAAATGACAGCGCGATAGGTGTTGATCTGATAAAAAGTCATAACGAAAACGGTTGGAGACTGCCGTATGAGCGGTATCCCTTCGCCACATGTGAGCTTGGCGGCGGCAATCAGCCGACACATCTGCGAAGACCGTACATAAGACCTGTGGATATTTACGCATTATCACTTGTTAAGCTGGGTTGCGGCAACAACCTTATAGGATACTATATGTATAAGGGCGGAACAAACAAAATCGGCAAGTTATCTACATTCAACGAAACAAAAGAAAGTGGATATCCGAACGATTATACAACGCTGTCATATGATTTCCAGGCACCGCTGTCGCAATACGGCGAAATACGGGATCATTACAGATCAATAAATATGCTGCATATGTTTGTAGCCGATTTCGGTGATGTTTTAGCGACTATGGAAGCGGTAATGGCGGAAAAGGAGTTGCCGTCGTCAAATCTTGACGAGTTGAGATATGCCATGCGCACAGACGGCAACGGCGGATTTGTATTTATAAACAATTATCAGCGTCTTGCTCGCATGAAACAGATAGACGATGTTGTGATCGACACCGGAACGGCAGTATTCCCAAGCATAGACATAAAAAGCGGAGTGAGCTTTATCATGCCGTTTAATATAACGCTGTCGGGGGTGCTGCTCGAATACGCCACCGCGCAGCTGTTGTGCAGAGACAAAAACACATACTTCTTTGTCGCAATAGACGGCATAGAGCCAAAGTTTAAATTTAAGGGGAATAAAGAGTTCATATGCAAGGTGGGTAAGGATACCGTTACGAAAATTGGCGGAATAAAGATTATCACGCTTACTGCCGATGAAGCAAAGTATACAAGAAAGCTCAATAATTCTGTGTACATAGGAGACGAAGCAGATATATATTATGACTCTGATATAAGATCTGCCGATGAAAGAAGCATTTGCTATTATAAATGGAACGGTGGCTCGTTTGACAAATATGAGACGGAGCATGACTTTACACAAGCCGAGCTTATTTTAGCGGATACGCCTCAGCCGTTTGAACCCACCGAAAAGTATGATCTTGAAATAGGCGGAAAGCGAATGCTTACATGGAAAAGGCTTGAGACTACATCAGGTGACGGTTTTATAGAGATACCGTTTGAATATGATGCGGCACAGATATATGTAAACGGCACACTTTCGGCGGATGATTTTTATATCGGTGTTCCGTGGCGTATTCCGGCAAGCCTCGTATACGGCAAGGAATGCTATCTTGTCATGTCTGAGCTGAGAAATGATTTTTATAGGGAAATTTAAAGGAAAGGAAAAGGTGACAGATATGAAAGTGTTGATTTTAAACGGAAGTCCCAGACCCAGCGGCAATACAAGCATTGCATTAAAGGAAATGGAAAAGGTTTTTGGTGAAAACGGTATCCAAACGGAAACGATACATATAGGCAATAAAGCTATACGAGGCTGTATTGCTTGCCTTAACTGCACAAAGAACGGTAAATGTGTGTTTGATGACATAGTAAATGAGATCGCTCCTAAATTTGGGGAGTGCGACGGACTTGTGATTGCATCACCTGTATATTATGCGTCGGCGAATGCAACGCTCATCGCGTGTCTTGACAGATTGTTCTACAGCACAAAATTTGATAAGACGATGAAGGTGGGCGCAAGTGTTGTTGCGGCGCGGCGCGGCGGTTTATCATCCACATTTGACGAATTGAACAAGTATTTTACGATAAGCGGTATGCCTGTTGCATCAGGACAGTATTGGAACAGCATTCATGGTGCGCTGCCCGGTGAGGCTGAGCAGGATCTTGAGGGCTTACAGGGTATGCGTACCCTCGCGCGGAATATGTCGTTTTTGATAAAGAGCATCGCGCTTGGCAAAGAACAATTCGGATTGCCTGAGAAAGAATCAAGACAATCAACAAATTTCATAAGATAACAAAAAGGGGGATGCCGTAATTTTGTGGCATCCCCGTTTTATTATATTAAAAGCATATCGCTTATTTCCGTAACATCTCCTGCGCCCATGGTGATTATAATATCGTCCTTTTCGGCTACAGATTTGATATAATCTCTTATATCCTCAAATTTATCAATATATTTTGTGTCTATACCCGTACTTGCAATATCCGATGCGAGGCGATCGGGATCGGTCACGCCGTCATATTCCTCTCGAGCAGGGTAAATGTGTGTTATGATAAGCTCATCTACACCGTCAAAGGAGTGAACGAACTCATCCCAAAGTGTGCGAGTTCGTGAATATGTGTGAGATTGGAAAATACAGCGTATTTTATTATGCTTAAACGCATTGGCGGCTTTGAGCGTTGCTCTGATCTCAGTCGGATGGTGCGCGTAATCATCGATTACGGCTGCGCCGTTGAGCATCCCTTTTTTCTCAAATCTGCGTTGAGTACCCGTAAATGTTTCAATGCCCTTTGCGGCGGTAGCTGCGTCTATTCCCAAAAGAGCGCATACAGCGATCGCGGCAAGAGCGTTCAATATATTGTGATCGCCGGGAACATTCAGCGCAACCGAACATAGTTTATCGCCGCGGAAGTATACATCAAATGACGGATATCCGGCATTGTATCTTATATTGCTTGCATAATAGTCATTGTCCGATCCTAAGCCGTATGTTATAATTTCAAGCTCCTCGCCGTCCAGAGCCTTTTTGATGTTATCATCCTCACCGTATGCTACTACGCTGCCTATACCTTTTGTCAGCTCGGCATATGTGCGAAAACTGTCGCGTATCATTTCTATGCCGGTAAAGAAGTCAAGATGATCCTCTTCGATGTTCGTTATAAGAGCGATGGTGGGGAAGAACTTCAAAAAACTGTTCGTGTATTCGCACGCTTCGGTAACGAAAAGTTCCGAGCTGCCGCAGCGGATGTTTCCGCCGATAAGATCAAGCTCTCCGCCTACCGATATTGTAGGATCGGTATCGGCGTATATAAGGGCATGGGCAAGCATGGATGTGGTCGTCGTTTTACCGTGCGTTCCGGCAATGCCAACAGCTTGCTTATATTCCTTCATCAGTGCACCGAGAAATTCGGCGCGATCGATAAGGCGTATACCAAGCCTTTTTGTTTCTATCATCTCAGAGTTATCCTCATGCACCGCAGCGGTATGCACAACAAGCTCTGCTCCGGCAACATTTGAGGCGTTATGTCCCTCATAGACGGTTGCGCCCTCATCTTTGAGCCGAACGCATACGGGCGTCATAGTCCGATCACTGCCCGATACCGTATATCCGCGCTGAAGCGCGATATGCGCCAGGCCGCTCATGCTTATTCCACCGATGCCTATAAAATGTATATGGGCATTTTCGCTAAGCTCATTCATTGAAAATCTACACATATATCTTATCTGTCCTTCCGAAATGCAGTATTCATATTACAATTATTATATACCTGAAATCAAAAAAAGGAAATGAGATGATAATATTTTTTATGTTTTTAACAAAAAACACAGGATTGAATTTAAAAATATACTGCTATATGCACAATAAAATTAATTAGTGCAAAATTAAACAAAAAAAACTTTTCAACGGCAGTTAAATTTCTTATGATTTTTTTGTTAAAAATGGTAGACAACTATCGAAATATATTGTATAATGTAAAATTAAGATATGAACAAGGAGGTTTCATTTTAATATGAAAAAATTAGGCGGCAAGGACTTTGTCCTTGGATTTCAACATTTATTTGCTATGTTCGGAGCAACGGTGCTTGTTCCGGCTCTGACAGGACTGAGCGTTTCGGCTACGCTGCTGTTTGCCGGTCTCGGTACGCTTTTGTTCCATTTGGTGACAGGTCGTCGCGTCCCGGCGTTTTTAGGATCGTCATTTGCATTCTTGGGCGGCTATGCGGCAGTTGCGGAGGCGTGTTCAAATGCAAATATTGACAATTTTATTCCATATGCCGGTATAGGAGTTGCCTGCGCCGGAGTACTATATCTCTTGCTTTCACTTCTCTTTAAGGTGTTCGGCGCGAAAAGAGTTATGGCGTATTTCCCACCAATCGTTACAGGACCTATCATCATTGCGATCGGTCTTACACTTTCGGGAAGCGCGATCGTCAACTGCTACAGCAACTGGATCATTGCCTTGCTTGCGATCATTGTTGTTATCGTATGCAATATCTGGGGAAAGGGAATGATAAGGATCATACCCATCCTGTTGGGTGTAATTGTTTCATACATAGTTGCTGCGATTTTGGCGGTAACAGTGGGACAAACCATCAACGCAGGCGGCAGCGATGTGATAGCTATAATGGGCAATCCCGACCTTGTGCTGTTTGAAACGGCAAAGATCGACGCTCTTAAAAATGCGGCATGGATAGGTCTGCCGATAACCGGTGGAGATACCGTATTCTCGCTTGCAGGCAGCGGCAATGTTTCAATGATAATAACATCTATCATAACGATCATGCCTATCGCTATCGCAACGATAATAGAGCATATCGGCGATATTTCTGCAATAAGCTCAACGGTCGGACAAAACTTTATCGCAAAGCCGGGCTTACACAGAACACTGCTCGGTGATGGTCTCGCAACGATGCTTGCTGCATTGTTCGGTGCTCCGGCGAATACTACATACGGCGAGAATACAGGCGTGCTTGCACTTACAAAGGTGTATGATCCCAGAGTCGTAAGACTTGCGGCAATATTTGCTGCGATACTCGCTTTCTCACCGAAGTTTGCGGCGCTCGTTACGCTGATGCCGGCTGCAACAATGGGCGGCATATCGCTTATCCTTTACGGTATGATCTCTGCCGTAGGTGTAAGAAACATCGTTGAAAATAATGTTGATCTTACAAAATCGCGCAACATAATAATCGCTGCGATCATACTTGTTCTTTCCATAGGAATAAAGTACGGCACAGAAGCTGGCTCGATCAGTTTTACCGCTTACCAGATATCGACAAGCCTTTCAGGTATTGCCGTTGCTGCGGTTATCGGTATAATATTAAATGCTGTTCTTCCGGGTAAGGATTATGAATTTACTACAGATCCTGCCGAGAAAGCGAAGACGGGTGTTGATTTTAAGGTTTGATATGCTTGAAAGGGGCTAATGATTTTAACATGGACACAAAAAAAGTACACATAATGGATCATCCGCTTATTGAACATAAGCTGTCAATAATGCGTGATAAAGACACAACGATCAAAGAATTTCGCGAGTGCGCGCACGAAGTAGGTCTTCTGATAGGCTATGAAGCTACAAAAAATCTGGAAACTGAGAGATTTGAGCTTGAAACACCCCTGACAAAGACAACAGGTACACGCATCAAAAAGAGTGTTGCGCTCGTGCCGATACTCCGTGCCGGTCTCGGCATGGTCGATGCGCTTATGGATCTTATCCCGAAAGCGAGAATAGGACATATAGGTCTTTACAGGGATGAAGAAACTCTTGAGCCGCATGAATATTACTGCAAGCTTCCGCCGGATATAGAGGAACGCAAGGTGCTTGTCCTTGATCCTATGCTTGCAACGGGCGGCAGCGCGGTATCGGCAATAGATTTTATTAAAAAACGCGGCGCGAAGGATATTAATTTTGTATGTATCATAGCCGCGCCTGAAGGTATAGAGACATTGCACAAGGCACATCCCGATGTTGATATATACTGTGGATGCGTCGATCAGGGACTTAACGAAAACGGTTACATTCTTCCCGGTCTTGGCGATGCCGGTGACAGATTGTTCGGAACATTATAATGTTTTTGATCAAATAAAGTAAAAAAGCGGTGAGGATCAAAGTCAATCCTCACCGCTTTTTTTGAGTGCTTCTTTTATTCTGTCAAAGCTTTCCTGACTGATGATATGCTCTATGCGGCACGCGTCGTTTTGTGCCGTTTCCTCGCTTATCCCAAGTGAAATCAAATATTTTGTAAGAGTCTGGTGTCTGTCATAAATTTTCTCGGCGATCGCAAGTCCCTTATCTGTCAATATTATCATGCCATGCTCGTCGTTTATAATATACCCGTCTCGCTTGAGAATAGATACCGCGCGTGATACGCTCGGTTTTGAATAGTTCATTTCATACGCTATATCCGTAGCGCGGACATATCCGTATTTGTTTTTTAAAAGCAGCATGGTTTCAAGATACATTTCGCCAGATTCCATTAATTTCATAAATATCACCTCCGGTACAGGCGTTTCAATACGAAACATTTATTTCATCCTTGTATATATTTTAGCATAAACTAACACAAATTTCAAGACTAATTTGTATAATAAACAAAAAAGGTATTGACAAAATATAATTATTGTGCTATTATGGATCAAAAGAGTTAGCGGACGCTAACTTAATATATAACGGGGAGGTACAAAATGAATATATTATCTACTGTTATTGTTGCGGCAGTGATCGCGGTCATATTATTCCTTATAGTATTTTCAAGAATACGCGCCAAAAGATCCGGAAATGGATGCAGCTGCGGCTGCGCCAACTGCCCACACAGCTGCAAAAAATCAAACAGCCAATCATGAATATGCTTGTTCTGATGATAGATCCGTAAAAAGTGTTGACTATAAACTCATATTTTCTGTCGTTGACATTGATTCATTTTAATGCTATAATGTTAGGGGTTGGTGTAAATTTTCACCATATTATATCGATTGACTTTGGGGGATAGTACACATGCATTTTACCGTAGGCAGTATGTTTGCCGGGATAGGGGGTATATGTCTTGCTTTCAAACAAAACGGTTGCGAAGTAATCTGGGCAAATGATATAGATAAATACGCTTGCAATACATATCGCTTGAATTTTGGATGCAAATATTTAGTTGAGGCAGATATTCAAAGTATTGATACAACAGACATTCCTAAATTTGATATTCTGACAGCCGGCTTTCCTTGTCAAGCCTTTTCTTCTGTAGGATTATTAGAAGGATTTAACGATCCAAGAGGAAATTTGTTCTTTGAGACGGCGAGAGTAATAAACGCTATAAACCCAAAGGTTGTATTTCTTGAAAATGTTGCCAACCTTGTAAAGCACGATAATGGAAAAACATTTCAGGTTATATTACATACTCTTGATGATTTGGGGTATAAAACCACTTATAAGGTTATGAATGCCAAGGAATATGGAAATATCCCTCAACAGAGAAACAGGATTTACATTGTTGCATTCAAACACAGAAAACATTTTTATAAGTTTGAATTTCCCGAAAAGATCCCGCTTACCCAAACGGCATTTGATTTGTTTGAAAAGGATAGACAAGATGATAAATATTATATGGATGGTCATCGTATGTGGGATAGAATGATGGAATATATGGATGACCGTAAGAGAGTATATCGTTTTACCGATTTCCCAATCATGCTGCGCTGGCAAAGTACTCCGGACTCGTTTGGAGAAAACATCAATCTTCATCTTATGAAGCTGAAAATACTCCAATGG
>CAJONM010000081.1 GCA_905235885.1 uncultured Clostridia bacterium | reverse complement strand
CTGTGCGCCCGAATGCGGCTGAACATTCGCATAGCCGGCGCCGAAAACCTCTTTTGCACGCTCTATGGCGAGATTTTCAATAACATCAACATATTCGCAGCCGCCGTAATAGCGTTTGCCGGGCAGACCCTCGGCATATTTATTTGTAAGCGGAGTGCCGTTCGTTTCCATGACTGTTTCGGAAACAAAGTTCTCCGATGCGATAAGCTCGATCTTATTCTGCTGGCGATGCAACTCGTCCATGACCGCGGCATACACCTTGGGATCGTTATTTTTCAGCAATGTAAATTCCCTCATTTTAGTACCTCTTCTTGGATAAAATATTTATTCATTGTATATTATACATTGAAATTTGTGATTTTGCAAGGGTTTATTTAAAAAACATACAAAAAGGGGGTAAAATCGAGTTTTTACCCCCTCTTTATGTCAATTCATGGGCAATGCGCCCGGTGACGATGCGAAGTCATCTGTTTTAAGTCCGCCCAGGCTTCCGTCGGGATACTCAAATGAAAATACATTTCCAAGCTCGTCATAGCTTATGTTTGATATATATCCCTGTTCGGAGAGGCTGCTCAGCAGATCCGCCGCCATATCCCTGCGCTCTGCAAGAGCGGAACGGATATATTTTTCGCTTGAGGTAAGCTCGTCTATCTTTTCATTGACTAACGCATACGCCGAAACGGGATCATCCGTTTTCGCGTTCTTTGTGTGCGATGCCGCGCCTATGCCTATCGCCAAGGCCGACAGAGCGAGAATTACCGCCGGTATCAAAGCAAATTTCTTTCGCATATCAGTTCAATTTGATATTGTCTATAAGGCAAGCAGAGTCAAAGACCGAGTCACCCATATCAAATATGATAAATCTCAGAGTTATCGCCTTTCCGCGATATGCCGACAGGTTGATCGAAGCGGATTTCCAGCCGGTCTGATATGTTGTCTCGTCGCCGCCGTAGAAATCTATACCGTCTACCGGACTCCATACGGAGGAGTTTATCGACTCATACAGGTTATTAAAGACATTCGTACCGTTTGAGCTTATATTGACAACAAACGAGTCATTAAACTGGCTGCCGACATATTCCATAGGCTCCTCGGACACGAAGTTGTAGTCAAAGGTCAGATTTGATGCCGACATCGGAACTATAAAGGTCTGATACATCATACTTCCCTCTGTGCCTGCGCCGAAGCTTGCTGTGGTCTTAGAGCCGATACCGGATGTGATTATAGCCATACGACCGTCACCCGTTATTTCGCCCAGCTGCGTCACTGTGCGGACATCGCCGATGGCGTTCCAATAGCTCGGAGCGGAGGATGCTGCTTTAAACAGCGTGAAATATCCGTTTTTCAGCGATGAATTTACAAGCACAACATCGCTTGAGCCGCGGAGAACGGGGTATGCGATATGCAGCAGCGGATCATATGTCTCGCCCTGAGATGCGTAATATGATGCGAGCGAGCCGCCTGTCTGCTTTGTATACCATACCTCGTGGTTTGCGCCGTGGACTGCAACGGCACTGCTGTACGCCGCCGCGGATGTTTGTCCGCTTATGAGCGCATTTACATAGGTTGCCATAAATTCGCGGCTGTACGATGCGAAAACAGAGTTATGGAAGCCGATATACGCCTTTGCCAAGTGGCTTGTGAAGGCATTTGCCATCGAATAGTCATAATTTGCCGAATTTGAGCCGTTCCCATTGCCCAGTGCCATACAGCATTCCGAAAGAATGAACGAATCCTCAAACGCGTTGCTGTTATAGGCGGAGAAGAAATCGGGCAGAATCCAATAGCAGCCGTTTACTACCGCGATCCTGTGAGCCTTGAGCTCTATGGCATAGTCATTTTCATTTTTTGTATATGTTGCCGGCTCCGCCAGACATATAGCCGGAGTACCGTTGTATGTGCTGCCGTGAGTTGCGATAAGCACGACATTGTATTGGTCAAGCGTCCTGTAATCGGCAACGGTAACATCCGTATCCAAAATCGTATCCAGACCGTTTGAATCCCATGTCGATTTCAGTGTCTGATAGAAGTCACTTCTGTATGCGATCATTGACGGAAGATCTTCAAACGCCGGGAAGGAGTTAAGAATAACAGCCGTTCCGACACCCGTGTCGGGGATAGAGTCTATAAGATCGCTTGCGTCATAGTCCACATCGTATTCTACCGATACCGACTTCGTTGAGCCGCCACCGCCGCCACCGCTGCTGCCGCTGCTTGGAACGACGGAGCCGTCATTTACCTCGCGGCTGCCTGCCGATATTCTTGAAGCGGAGATCGAATTGTCAAGCAGAAGCTCTTCAAAGTCACCGATCATTATACCGCCCAGTATACCGCCGTTGTATTCAAAGGAGAGTATTTTATTTTCTGCGTCGTATTCGACAGAGCTGGCAACGATTTTGCCGTCTGTTTCCATCTCCTCGAGCAGCGAATTTGCCGCCGAATACCTCTCAGTCTCGGTCATGCTTTCAAAAGAG
>CAJONM010000080.1 GCA_905235885.1 uncultured Clostridia bacterium | reverse complement strand
TCGTTATCTGAGCGGAATCGGCAACGAGCTCCAGTGTGAATGTTCCCGTAAGTGTTGTGTTCGCTATCGCATATGCGCGTAACGCGCTGTTGCCGCCGGCGAATGTATTGATATACGCATCCCACTCTTTGGCTACATTTACCATACCAAGCGTTGCCTTTGAACGGAACGCATTGGCACTCGCGCCCCTGTAGGCAACCATTGCCGTTGTCGATGTGGCATGGTTTGCGTATGTGGCTGTCGTCGGAGTGACAGCGGTGCTCGGCGATGTTATACCATAGCTGGTAATATCAAGAGCCACGCCGACCGCATCGGTCTTTGGTACATTAAAAACCGATTTTGCTTCGCCTGAATAGTCGGTAGAAGTGTCATAATATGACGCAAAAGCCGTAAATGATGTTGCGGCTACCGCTACTGCCGCAACAAGGCTGAAAAATTTCTTCATTTCAACTTTCTCCTTTACTAATTTTAAATATATATGTCAATTGTATAACAAATAAGTCGTTTTGTCAAGCTTTTTAAACTAATATTTTTAAAAAATTCCTCTCTTTTTAAATCCGCGCAATGAACGATATGAGATCTCCTCACCGTTTAATATCGTTTGGGCATTGCCCATAAGGTATTCCCAGCACTCATCGCCGAAACGCTTTGAAATATACTTCTTTGCCCTGTCCATAGTCGGACGACGCGTTGTCATGTTATGCATATCGGTACCGATTATATGTATCATCTTATTGCGCATCATTCCGTCTGTGAATTTCTTCAAGGGCGACATACCAAAGCTCTCGCTGTTTATCTGGATCAGAATGTCCAGCTCGTATAGTGAGTCCAGAAGTGCGGCGGTTTGCGACAAATTTCGCTCCGCGTGCGCTATTATCGGCTTTATTCCGCTTATGGACAGCTTATAGAGATTGTCTATCGCATCGTCGTTCCATGGTGACATCGGCATTTCCACAAGCATATAGTTCGTATCGGCAACGCACAGCTCTTTCAGTCTCTTAAACCGCGTCAAATCGCCTATAAGATGCACCTCGCTGCCCATCCGTATCTCCGGCATCGGGCTGTCGGCACGCTCATACGCCTCCTTCAGCCCACTGTATGCACGGTCTCTCTCAGACAGGAACTTGTCCACATCGCGAGATGATGTCGGGTAGCAATGCGAGGTCGAGACAACGACATCAACGCCCATCGCCTTGCTTGCGGAAAGCATAGCCATCGACATGTTTACATCATTTGCGCCGTCGTCAAAATCCGGCAGGATATGTGAGTGGAAATCTATCATCATGGTTACGCTCACCTGCTCCCTTCCGTCGGTTTACTATACCGTAATCCGCGTATTACCTTTGTTATCCTGATAATAATCACAATTATCGCTATTCCCGTTGCCGCTCCGACAGAATCTATGCACACATCGCGAAGCTGCGGTCCTCTTCCCATAACGAACATCTGATGCACCTCATCTGATATTGCGTACAGCACACAGAACGAGAACGCATATACAGCCGTCGTTTTATAGCATTTTCCAAAAAGCAGCCGCGCCGACCATAGCGACGATGCGCCCAAGGACGCATATATCACAAAATGCGCCGTTTTTCTCACGATAAAGCTGAGCTCCTCGGCTACTTCTATTTTATCCGCTTCCGTCATAAACGAAAAGACAGGTATAAAATTAAGAAAGCTTTGTATAAGTCCGCTCGATAATGCGCTCGACTCCGATCTGCTCTGTGATGAAAAAAAGAAAATCAAAGCCATGATACCCAGTGTTATCGAATATGAAATGACTTTGATTATTCTCATATCTACTCTCCAAATACATATATTTCAGGCGTAGGTGTCACTGATGGCACTCTTGACGGCGCCTGTGTTCTTACCGTGGGTGCCGGTGTTGTATATACCGTTACCGGCGGAGCTTGCGGCTCCGGTGTTTCTGGAGGCTGCTCTGTCGGCTCTTCCGTCGGCTCGGGAGTCGGAGTCGGCTCCGGAGACGGAGTCGGTTCGCCAAGCTGATACATCAGCTCATCTATCTCTTCCTCGGATAGCTTATTGTTCTCCTCAAGCAGCTTTCTTGCAAGACCTAAATTGTCGCGCGTTATTACCTCCGCATATACGCTCGGGACGCCGCCGTATACAGTATTCAACGCCTTGATTATTTCATTATTCTCTGCGATGTACATATTTATGTCTTCATTCATCGCCGCATTGCTTCTTATCCGCTGCAATGCTCCCTGAATTATGTCGTATTTATATTCGTCAAGAAATCTCAACGCCAATATATTTGATTTTTCATAAAATACGGTAAGGATCCTGTAGCAGGAGCTTGGGTCTCCGTCCGAATTGATAAAATCCATATAATAGTCATAGAAATTTACCGTATCGTAGATCACGCGTTCAAGATACGCGGAAATGTTATTGCAATCCTCTACCGACCTGACAACGGCATATACATTGTCGTTGAGCTGCGTTGCAATATCGAGCTGCAGCTCCTTGCGCCGCTCATTGCAGTAGTATGCCGTTTTTTTGTATTCCTTCGAGCCTGCGCTTTTATCCTTCTGTCCTTCCTCACCTATAAACGATGATGTTCTTGTCAGCTCATACGCCTCATAGTACATCTCACAAGCGGCTATCTGCTGCCTGTATACTTCATTATCAGCATCAGCCAAGCTTCTGCAGTCTACAAGCATTACCGCCGGAAGCTCCTTTGTAAGCTCGATCTCTTGAAGCTGAGTTTTGACCTCAGAATTCTTTCCGCATCCCGCCACCAACAACAGCAGCGCCGCAAAAGCGATGACTGATCTGAATTTCCTCAACATCAGCTCTTACCCTCCGTTGCATCGGAGCTTTGGTCTGAGTTCTTCTTGCTTCTGGTTAATTTCCCCAAGAGACCCTTTCTCTCCGGCTTCGACGAGCTCTTTCTGTCGCCGTAATAGTAGCCATAACCATAGCCGTAGCCATAACCGTAGCCATAACCGTAGCGTCTGCCGCCGTATCCGTAGCCATATCTGTTAAGTCCGTAGCCCTTGCCGTATTTGCCGTATCCGCTTCTGTATGAGCCGTAGTTCATATTCATGGTATCGACATCATTTACGAAAAAGCCCAGCTTTGTCGCGTTTGCCATATCCAAAAGCTTCAACGTCTGCTCAACACTCTCATGATTGGTATATCCTTCACGGACAACTATCATAACTCCCGATGCCCATTTTGACAGTGCTGCAGCATCCGTTACTACCGTAACCGGCGGTGTATCCATCAATATGTAATCGTACTTTTCCCTGAGGTCTTTAAGCAGATCATCCATTCTGTGCGAACCAAGCAGCTCCGCCGGATTTGGTGGGATCGCTCCCGATGTCACACAGTCAAGTCCGGGACGGATATTATGGTACACAACATCCTCAAAAACCTTTTGCTTTGACAAGATAGTGGTAAGTCCGTCCGTTTTTACAACGCCCAAATACTGGTGTATTCTCGGCTTACGCAGATCGCAGTCTATAAGCAGGACTCTTGATCCTGTCTGGGCAAATGTTATCGCCAGATTAAGTGACGTTGTCGTCTTTCCTTCTCCGGCGATGGAGCTTGTTATGCACAGTATCTTACACCCCTCGCCGGCATCCGCCAATGAAAATATAATATTCGTTCTTGCGCTGCGATATGCCTCCTGAAGGACAAATGGTGTTCTTTTATTCAAAATAGCTTCCTGGCTTTGCTTCAGACGCTGTTTCCGTTCGTCTACGACCTTATCTTCTTTGCTTGCAAAGCCGCCGAATATTTTTTTCTTATCAGCCATTTTTGTGATCACTAACTCCTTTCACAAAGTCAATGTTTAAAGTAAGACCGGTCTTAGCCCGATGATCCGGATATTATGGTCGGCACCTCACCCAGTATCGGCAAATGATATTTGGTAACAAGCTCGTCCTTGCTCTTGACTCTTGTATCAAACATATTTACAAGGAATACTATCGCCATAGCAAGAGCCGCACCTATCAAAAAGCCTATAATAGCGTTTCGCGCCGTGTTTAAGGGCAGTGCGCTTGATGACTCCTCCGGATATTCGGTTATCTTACTGTTTCCGCCTCCGAAGACTCTGGCGATCTCATCCGGCGCATTGTTTACTATGCTTGACGCTACAAGATACGCAAGGTGCGCGTCCTCATTCGTTACCTCAAGCTTTATGATGTTTGTATCCTCCACGCCGGTAAATTCGATCATTCCCTTTATGCTCGAAACTTTGTATTCATTATCAAGATCATCGCTTACAACGGTAAGAAATGTTTTACTCTCAAGAACCGCTATATAGGTCGGCAACAGGTTTCGCGCGCCGGTCATTGCGCCGGTGTTTACATCGGTCGAGGTCTGCTGACTCTCAGTCGTTATAAGTATCTGCGATGTTGACTTATACTCGGGTACCGCCGTAACCTTAAAATATAAATATGTCGAGCCTCCCACAAGTATCGCCAGGATCGCGATAAACCACCAAAAGGTGAGCATCATATTGATAATATCAACGGCGCTTATTTCTTTAGTGCTGCTGCCGGACTCATTTTGTACGGTTTGTGTTTCCTTTGTCTGCAACGAAAAACACTCCTTTTATCATCTTCATCTTAACGCTCGGATTGTATCATGGATACATTCCCTTGTCAGGCGGACAAATAAAGCATCTGTCCGCTCTCGGAAAACCGTTTCATCTCCGACGGAAACGGCTGTTGTCTGTTATTCGTCGTCCTCGTCATCGTCTATATCAAGCTCAAGCTCGATATCCTTATGACAATTGGGGCAAACAATGCTGTTTTCATCGTCGATCATATCAAAATCAACAATGACATCCTCTCCGCATTCGGGACAGGTTATTTCAAACAAATCGTCATCATCGTCATCGTACAGATCAAAAAGATCATCGTCATCATCATCGAATTCGTCTCCGTCAAGCTCGCTGTATATATCGCCGACGCAGAAATCTATATCATCGACTCTGTCCTCAAGCCGTCCTAAATACTCCTCTGTATCAGCGCAGCGCTCCGACAGCCTGTCCATCTCATCGGCAGCATCGGACAGCGCCTCTATAAGCTTGTCTATTATGCTCCCCTCATCAGACTTTTCCGAAAGCCTCATGCCCTCGGACAGCCCCTTAAGATACGATATTTTCTTTGATAATTCGCTCATGACAATTCCTCCTTAAAAGCTATCTGTACAGGCGATCGTAAAGATTATTTATTAACTCTCTCCATGTATTCGCCCGTTCTTGTATCGACTCTTATTATATCCGATCCGTCAACAAAGAGCGGTACCTGTATAACAGCGCCCGTTTCAAGCGTAGCCGGCTTCGTTGCACCCTGCGCTGTATTTCCGGCAAAGCCCGGCTCCGTTTCAGCTATCGCAAGCTCAACAAATGTCGGCGGCTCAATATCGAACACCTTCCCCTTATAGGAAAGGATCTTGCATACATCGTTTTCCTTTACGAACTTCATCTTTCCGGAAATCTCATTCATTGCTATCGGGATCATATCATATGTTTCCTGATCCATGAAATAGTAAAGATCTCCGTCGTTGTATGAATACTGCATATCCTTTCTTTCTACAAAAGCATTTTCAAATTTCTCTGTAGGTCTGAACGATTTTTCAATAACGCTGCCGTTTATGACATTCTTCATTTTCGTTCTTACAAAAGCGGCACCCTTACCCGGCTTTACATGCTGAAATTCAACGACCTGCCAAACTCCACCGTCCATCTCGAATGTTACGCCGTTCCTAAAATCACCTGCTGTTACCATAATTATTTCATTCCTTTCTGTCGTAATAATCAATCAATATCGGCACATACCGATACATACACTTTCATTTTATCAAAAAAACTTATAAAATGCAAGTCTTTTTTTAAATTTGCACCAAATTCTTGGGGGAACGAGTCAAATTAACGATTTTTCCGTCCGATACGGCGATAAGATCCTCGATCCGAACGCCGCCGAGTCCTTCGATATATATGCCCGGCTCGACGCTTAAAACATTCCCTTCACCAAGCGTGTCCTTGCTCTTCGGCGAAAAGCAGGGGTTTTCATGTATCTCGATCCCGACGCTGTGTCCGAGCGAATGACCGAATTTATCTCCGTAACCCGAATTTGCTATGACATCACGCGCAAGCGCATCTGCCGCGGCACAGCCGATACCGCTGTACAGTCCTGATATTGCAGTTTCCTGCGCATTCAGGACGATACCGTATATCTCCTTCTGCCATTCGTTTGCCGTCCCCATCACAACGGTCCGCGTCATATCAGAGCAATAGCCCTCATACACACAACCGAAATCGAGCGTGACAAGCTCACCTTGCTTTATTATCTTATCCGACGCAACGCCGTGCGGCATCGCGCCGCGCTCTCCGGACGCGACTATGGTTTCAAACGAAAGCGCCGCAGCGCCCTGCTTTTTCATATACATTTCTATTTCGAGTGCAACATCGCGCTCTGTCATCCCCGCTCGCATAAAATCAAGTATATGCATAAACGCCGCGTCACCTATACTCTCGGCGTGCGCGATCGTTTTCATCTCATAGCTATCCTTTTCCCGTCTTGGCGTGTTTATCTTTTTCTGCGCATTGCGGAAGCTTTTGCCCTTTGCCGCATGCTTGAGCTTTTCATAAAAACCGACGGTCATATTGTTTTCTTCGATACATATGCTTTCGGCTTGTCCGAGCAGCTTATCCCAGCCCTTTTCTATATCATATATATCAAAATCGGGTGATTGCTCACGCGCCTGTATGAAATATCTCGAATCCGTTATCAATATATGCTCATCGCGCGATATGAGAAGATATGCGTCCTCGGAACGAAAGCCGCTGTAGTAGAATATATTCGGATATCCCGATATTAAGACGGTGCTGTCGGAGCCGATCCCGTCAAGCAGTCTATCGATCCTCGAGCGCATCGCAAAGTGCCTCCAACGCCAGCTCATAGCCCTTAAAGCCCAATCCGCATATCTGTCCCGTGCATTCTGACGCGGTAACGGAATGATGCCTGAACTCCTCGCGTTTATGTATATTTGAAATATGCACTTCTATCGCCGGCAGTCTGACAGACGCGAGCGCGTCGCGCAGAGCGTACGAATAATGTGTAAATGCACCGGGATTTATGATTATCCCGTCATATCTGCCTAACGCACCCTGTATCTCGTCGCATATCGCTCCCTCATGATTGCTCTGAAAAAAACCGACTTCGCATCCAAGCTCCGCCGCTCTTATTGTCAGCCTGTCCTCAAGCGACTTGAGCGTGTTTTTCCCGTATATATCCGGCTCGCGTACGCCGAGCATATTAAGGTTTACACCGTTTATAACCAATATCCTTTTCATTGCCGCCTACTCCTTAAAATCATTTACTTCATCGATCAAAGCATCCACCAGCTTATCCTCCGGCAGCTTGCATATTATCTCGCCTTTTTTGAACAATATCCCTTCGCCCTTTCCGCCGGCTATTCCCACATCGGCATCGCGAGCCTCGCCCGGTCCGTTGACGATGCAGCCCATGACCGCGACTTTTATGTTTTTATCAACGCCGCTGAGCCGTCTTTCGACTTCGGATGCGATCCCTATAAGGTCTATCTGCGTTCTTCCGCAGGTGGGACATGATACAAATTCGATGCCGCCGCCGCGCAAATTGAGCGTTCTGAGAATATCCTTCGCCGCATATACCTCGCGCACGGGATCAGCCGTAAGAGATACTCGAACAGTGTCGCCTATCCCCTCGGACAGGAGCGTTCCTATCCCTATGGATGATTTTATTATACCCATACGCTCCGTTCCTGCTTCTGTTACTCCGATATGGAGCGGTATATCGCTCCTGTCGGCAAACATACGGTAGGCTTCTGTCATTGACGGGACATTCGATACCTTTATGGAAACGACTATCTCCGAAAAATTGACATCATCAAGTATCGCTATATGCCTCATCGCGCTTTCGACCAACGCCTGCGGCGCCGGTCCGCCGTATCTTTCGAGCAGATCCTTTTCGAGCGAGCCGCCGTTTACGCCTATTCGTATCGGGATCCCCCTATCCTTTGCCGCGTCTGCTACTGCCTTAACGCGGTCACGGCTGCCTATATTGCCCGGATTTATACGAACCTTGTCTATGCCGTTTTTTATACATTCCAGAGCGAGGCGGTAATCAAAATGAATATCCGCCACAAGCGGAATATGGATCTGCTTTTTTATCTCCTTTATCGCCTTTGCCGCGTCCATATCGGGGACGGCAACGCGAATTATGTCGCATCCAGCCTTCTCAAGCTCAAGTATCTGCGCTGCCGTTGCCACAGCGTCGCGCGTGTCGGTGTTGCACATTGACTGTATCGCTACCGGATTTTCCCCGCCTATGGTAACACCGCCTATATTTACCTCTTTTGTTATTTTCCTTTTCATACCGTTATGCCCCATTTATCAATTTCAGTATATCGTTATATGAAATGAATATTATAAGCCCTATGAGAAGCATAAAGCCAATTGCGTGTACTATGCCTTCCTTTTCGGGCGGTATCTTCCGTCTTGTTATCAGCTTTGCCGCCATAAAAAGCAGTCTGCCGCCATCAAGCGCGGGTATCGGCAACAGGTTGAATATACCCAGATTTATCGTCAGAAGCGCGGTCAGGTTCAGTACATAAAGCCAGCCAT
>CAJONM010000079.1 GCA_905235885.1 uncultured Clostridia bacterium | reverse complement strand
TCCCTGAACGAACGCGCCTGCCGCCATTATCACCTGATCGCGATAACCAGGCATATCCCAGGGCTGCGGAATAACAAAGCTGTCTATGGGCGCACCCTTCTGAATGCCCTGTATGAACGCGATCATTTTGTCCTTATCCTTAAATTTTATGGACTGTATTATATCATGCCGATCCTCATATACGGATGGCGATGCCTCAAATCCAAGCTTCTCAAACACTGCAGCGCAAAGTACCGCCGCTTTCATCGCCTGAGCCACGATATGCGGCGCCATAAACAGTCCCTGATACGCAAGTCTGTTAAAGCCCATCGTCGCGCCGCATTCCCTGCCTATCCCCACACAGGTCAGCCTGTACGCGCAAAGCTCAACAAGATCGCGTCTGCCGGCGATATATCCGCCCGTCGGGGCAAGGCCTCCGCCGGGGTTTTTTATAAGCGAGCCTGCTATAAGATCGGCTCCAAACTCTGTCGGTTCCTTTGTGTCGGCAAATTCGCCGTAGCAGTTATCCACAAGGCACAGCGTTTGAGGTGATATGTCCTTTACATAGCCGACTATTTCTCCTATTTTTTCCGCGCTGTATGTCGGGCGGTCACCATAGCCTTTGGAACGCTGTATAAAAACGGCGCGTATTTTTTTATCGGTCAGCGCGGCGCGTATAGCCACATAATCCGGCTCGCCGCCGACCAGATCTATCTGCTCATACGCTACCCCAAAATCCTTCAGCGATCCGTTTCCGTCAGTGCCGGAGATCCCGATCACTTCCTCAAGCGTATCATATGGCTTGCCCGTTATCGCAAGCAGCGTATCGCCCGGACGAAGGATCGCGTACAGCATCGTAGACAGCGTATGCGAGCCGTTCACCCAATTGTGGCGGACGAGCGCGTCCTCCGCGCCGAATATTTGTGCGAACACCTCATCGAGCGTATCGCGTCCGTCATCGTCGTAGCCGTAGCCCGTTGTCGGGACAAAATGCCGCTCCGAAACGCGATTGTCCGCAAACGCCTTCATCACCTTGAATTGATTATATTCAGCTGTAACATCAATTCTCTCAAATACTTCCCTTGCCGCAAGCTCGGCATCCTTTACCAGCTCCACCGCGCGCCGTGACACTCCGAACTCCGATGCTGTAAATTCCTCTATCGTCATATTTTTCTATCCTTGCTCTGCTATTATTGCAGCAAGTATATCATAATCGGACAGTTTTGTCAATACGCCCGTCTTTTCATCGCGCCCAAACGCCCCGATCTTGGCTTTATATATAAGATTTTTCGACAAAAACACTTGACTATTCGACAAAAAAACACTATAATATATGATGTATAAAGGTGTTCTTGTTTACAAGTATAACGAATAGATTGGTACAAACACAGCATTTACATAATACAGGGAGGTTGCAGGTATGTGTAAGCTTCATATGGGCATTGATGTCGGTTCAACAACCGTCAAGGTGGTCGTATTGGACGAGGATAAGAAAATCATATACTCAGAATACAGGCGACACTATTCGGATATAAAAAATACGGTTCTATCATTGTTTGGCGAGGTGTCCGACATCGTATCGGACAAGCCGTTTTCTGTAGTCATCACCGGCTCCGGCGGTCTTTTGCTGTCTAAAATGCTTGATCTGCCGTTCGTGCAGGAGGTAATTGCGAACAAGGCGGCGATAGAGGCGTTTTTGCCCGATACCGATGCGGTGATAGAGCTTGGCGGCGAGGACGCGAAAATACTCTATCTCTCAGGCGGACTTGAGCAGCGTATGAACGGCACCTGCGCCGGCGGCACAGGCTCGTTTATCGACCAGATGAGCATACTGCTCAAAACGGACGCCGGCGGACTTAGCGACCTTGCGTCAAAGCATACGACGATATATCCGATCGCGGCGCGCTGCGGCGTGTTTGCAAAATCTGATGTGCAGCCGCTTTTAAATGAGGGCGCGGCGCGCGAGGATGTTGCGGCATCGATATTGCAGGCAGTCGTTACCCAGACAATATCAGGTCTTGCACAAGGCAGACCAATACGGGGAAATATCGTCTTTCTTGGCGGTCCGCTGCATTTTCTTCCACAGCTGAGGCGGCAGTTTGAGGATACTCTCAAAGACAATGCAAAGTCATTTTCAACGCCCGAAAACGCGCAGGTTTTCGTAGCGATAGGAGCGGCGCTCATGTATGATGACAGATCGCCGGTATATACTCTCGATAAGCTTACCGACGATCTCAGGCATGCCGGCGGCGTAGACGCGGAAATAACGCGTATGCCGAAGCTGTTTGACACGCCCGATGACAAGTCCGAATTTGACGAGCGCCACGCGCTGGACAAGGCGCGGCGCGGCAATATTTCGGCTGCTCGAGGTCCTGTATTTTTAGGGCTTGATGTCGGTTCAACGACTATAAAATGCGCCGTAATAAATGAAAATAACGAGATAATATACGAATTTTACGGCAAGAATGAAGGCAGCCCGATAACGCGGGGAATAAATATCCTGAAGGATCTCTATTCCAAGCTGCCCAATGGCGCGTACATAGCGAACGGCTGCACTACCGGCTACGGTGAGCTGCTGCTGAAAACGGCGCTGCGAATAGATGAGGGCGAAATAGAAACGATCGCACACTATAAAGCGGCAAATCATTTCTCCCCCGGCGTTGATTTTATCATCGACATCGGCGGTCAGGATATGAAGTGTATGAAAATAAAGGACGGCGTTATCGACTCGATCATGCTAAACGAAGCGTGCTCGTCCGGCTGCGGCTCGTTCATACAGACATTCGCCGAGGGGCTTGGTATGGATACGATCTCATTCTCAAAGGAGGCTCTCTCTGCCGATAACCCCGTTGATCTCGGTACGCGCTGCACAGTGTTTATGAACTCGCGCGTTAAGCAGGCGCAAAAGGAAGGCGCATCGGTCGGCGATATATCCGCCGGATTATCGTATTCGGTCGTAAGGAACGCACTGTACAAGGTAATAAAGCTGCGTGATCCGTCTCTAATGGGCGATAAGATAGTCGTTCAGGGCGGCACATTCAATAATGATGCGATACTGCGCTGCTTTGAGCTTCTGACCGAAAAGAATGTCATTCGTCCCGACATCGCCGGTATTATGGGCGCATTCGGCTCGGCGCTCATTGCAAAGGAACGCTGGCATGGCGGTGAATGCGATATATTAACGGCAGACGAGCTTGATTCGTTTACATTTAAGACCACACTCACGCGCTGCCCCAAATGCAATAACCACTGTCAGCTTACAGTTACCGATTTCGGCGACGGGAGCAGCTTTGTTTCCGGCAACCGCTGTGAGCGCGGCGCCGGTCAGGAAAAGAAGGACAGCGCAATACCTAACTTATATGATTACAAATACAAGCGTGCGTTCAGATACCGCTCATTAAACGCCGATGACGCGCCGCGCGGTGTTATCGCATTGCCGCGTGTTCTGAATATGTACGAAAACTATCCGCTCTGGTTCACATTCTTTACAGAGCTGGGATTTTCCGTAAAGCTGTCGGGACGCAGCACACATAAACTCTATGAGAAGGGCATCGACTCGATCCCGTCCGAGAGCGCATGCTATCCGGCAAAGCTGGTGCATGGTCATATAAAGGATCTGGTAGACAAGGGCTATAAAACTATATTCTATCCGTGCATCCCTTATGAGCAGATAGAATACAGCGCAGCCGGAAATCACTTTAACTGTCCTATGGTGACATCATATCCGGAGGTCATCTATAACAATATGGATATTTTAAGGAGCGCGGATATAAATTTCCTCTATCCGTTTATAAACCTCGCGGATAAGCCGTCGTTCAAGCGGCAGATGATGAAGGCGCTCAGCCCGTATTACGATATATCGTTTAAAGAAGTATCGAGTGCTGCCGAAAAGGCATTTGATGAGCTTGCCTGCTATAAGACTGATGTACGCCGCAACGGAGAAAAGGTCATAAAATGGCTTGAGGACAATAACAAACGCGGCATCGTGCTTGCCGGCAGACCGTATCATATAGATCCGGAGATCAATCACGGTATACCCGACATGATAAATTCGCTCGGCTTTGCCGTTCTTACAGAGGACAGCATCGCACATCTCGGTCACCTCGAGCGCGATATACGCGTCGTTGACCAATGGGCGTACCATACAAGGCTTTACGAATCGGCGTCGGAGGTAATAAAAAACGACCGTCTCGATCTGATCCAGCTCAATTCATTCGGCTGCGGTCTTGACGCGGTAACAACGGATCAGGTAATGGAGATCCTCCGTTCACATGAGAAAATATACACAACGCTGAAGATAGACGAGGTCTCAAACCTCGGAACGGCAAGAATAAGAGTGCGGTCGCTCAAAGCGGCCGTAAAGGAACGCGCCGACAACGATTTCGTACCACGGAAAATCGAGGACTATACGATAAACAGAGTTAAATTCACCGGAAAAGAGCGGAAAAATCACACTATCATTTTCCCACAGATGAGTCCGACGCATTTCGGCTTGTTTGAGGCGGTGCTGCGTTCATGCGGCTATAATGCGATGGTGCTTGAGCACGCGACCGCGGCGGATATCGAGGCAGGACTCAAAAGCGTAAACAACGACGCATGCTACCCGTCGATCATGGTAACGGGGCAGCTCGTAAACGCGTTTGAAAGCGGTCTTTGCGATCCGACAAAAACATCGGTGATGATAACTCAGACCGGCGGCGGATGCCGCGCAACAAACTACATAGCGTTCCTGAGAAAAGCGCTCAAGGAAGCCGGTTACAGTCAGGTGCCGGTAATATCGCTTAATGTGTCGGGACTTGAAGGCAATCCGGGCTTTAAGATCACGCCCAAGCTCGTTGACGGACTTCTGAAAGCCTGCACATGGGGAGATCTTCTGCTGTCTGTATCACAGCGCATTCGCCCGTATGAGATAAACGAGGGCGAAACGAATGAGGTATATAACAAATGGCAGAGACAGCTTTATAACGATATTGTAAATAAGAACGCCAAGAACCTGAAGCTGAAAGCGGTTATAGATCAGATAATTGACGACTTTGACGCGATACCGATAGATGAAACGGTCAAAAAACCGAAGGTCGGCGTTGTGGGTGAAATACTTGTAAAGTTCCATCCCGATGCCAACAACGATGTTGTCGGAGTAATTGAAGCGGAGGGCGGAGAAGCGGTAATGCCGGGGCTTGCCGATTTCTTCCTGTATTGCCTGTACAACAACAATTTCAAGCGCGACAATCTCGGTATGAAGGCATCAACGGCGCGTCTTTGCAATCTTGCCATATGGGGCGTTGAAAGCTACAGAAAGCACGCGCAGAAGCGTATGAAGGAAAACCCGAAATTTGCGTCGCGCGCACCGGAGCATATCGCTGAGATCGCGGAAAATGCCAAAAGCGTTCTCCAGCTCGGTCACTGCACCGGCGAGGGCTGGTTCCTGACAGGCGAGATGATAGAGCTTATAGATTCGGGCGTGCCGAACATAGTATGCGTTCAGCCATTTGCGTGCCTGCCCAACCATGTTACGGGAAAAGGCATGATAAAAGAGCTTCGCCGCCAATATCCTCAGTCAAATATAGTTGCCATAGATTACGATCCGGGCGCGTCTGAGGTCAATCAGCTCAACAGAATAAAGCTGATGATGGCGGTAGCCTTTGAGAACATAAAAAAGGAACAGGGACATACGGATCTTTTGATCACAAATCATCACAAAAAGCTTAAATCAACGGAAAAGGCGGCAATATAAAAAAGGAGCGACAGCTCCTTTTTTATATTGCCGCAAGATGCGACGCTTATTTTATTCCGAAACTGCTTCGATCCAGCATGGGTGATCATACTCATACTTCATATACCCGTCCAGAAAATCGTATCGCTTATACACAAAATCGTATATGCGGCTGAGCTCCTCTCGCTGGGAATTATGACGATGCCAAACGGAATTGTCAAGCTTGTAATTATCGGCACCGACACTGTTCATATAATCGATGAACGCGTCGATTACGACCTTCTCATTGAGCTGATTATAGCGCACCTCAAGATAGCGGTCATATATTTCGCGAGGGAAGCATACCTTTACATAATACCACAGGCGCGTCGTATTGACCCAATCGCTCATTGTATCAAGATACAGCTCGCCGTCAAATCCGTCAACGCTGCTAATTCCGAATGTGCAGTCCAGATCATACGGCCTTATATACCATATTTTTCCGTCATAGGTGACTATGTTATAGTTCTTGCGCCAGCCGTCGGCATTGAGCGTGATAAATGACAGGACCATATAATTGAGTAGGCTGTCAAGATCCATATATTCCTCTATATGATCCTTGAACTCATTGTATGTACAGGTGCTTATAAATTTTGTAAGTCGGTTGAGCGAAGTCTTATCCGCTTTGTCGGACGGGAATTTCAGCTCCCAGAACTCGTCCGCTTCGGAGCTATTTTCAAATATCGCCGAGCCTGACTTTTCCTCTGCCGCATACAGCCGCGCACCTTTTTTTTCGTCCTTGTTTTTAAGTCCGAACATCGTCTTTTTTTTCGGTTGGACTATCGTATACAGTCCCTTGCTTACGCCGTTTATATATAAATTTACGGGAAAACCGTCCTGAACGCCGGACATACTGTTCGCCGCCAACGCGTTCGGCATACGGCCGTACAGTCTTCCCGACACGATATTTCTCGCCGCCGAGAAATCGACCCAATTAGCCTTCAAGACATAATGCTCGTCCTTTTCCCAGTTCCCAAAGCCTATCTTGAGCTTGCCGCGCAGATCCTTGTCCTTATACAGCGTTACGGCATAGCTCTTCTTCTCATATTCCAATGATGAATTTCCCTGCCACGATGTAAGACTGTATCCGGATATGCTTTGCCCCTTGTATCTATATGTAAAACGGACAGCCTTTTTGTTTTCCTTGTCCATACCTGTAAAATCGCCACTGAGCGATACTACGGGCAGCTCGGCATAATCTGTTATGGCGTGCTGATTAAAAAAAGCACCCATCGCCTTTTTATTCATCAGCCAGCCCATAAAGTCCCATCTCGAATATCGTTGGCTGAATGTATATTCACACATCGGCGAATAAAAAGCCCTCTTTTCACCGTAGGCAAATGCCGCCGTTGACGATGCTACAGACGCTACGCATACTATCATACATACAAATCTATTTATATGGCTGTTCAAGCCGCATTTCCCCTTTCGTATATCATAATTCAGCAAATACGCGGCAAGCCCTCGCCGTAAAGCTCGGTAACTATTCGTCTGCCGCCGATGGCTGTCATTACCTCAACCTGTCCCGAATCGGTAACGGTGCCTATGATCGCCGCGTTTTCTCCGTATTTACTGCTTTTTATAAGCTGCAATGCACGCTCCGCATCCTCCGGCACAACGACCGCTATCAGCTTTCCCTCGTTTCCCATATGCATTATATTAAGACCCAGTATCTTGGAAAACGCACTTACCGCCGCCGATACGGGAATATCGTCCTCTTGCAGCTCAAATCCGCATGCCGATGCGCGGCACAGCTCGTTTAAAACAGTACCCAAACCGCCTCGCGTTACATCGCGCATTGCCCGAATTTTCACTCCTGCCGACATCATCTCCGATACCATCCCACCCAGCGGAGCGCAGTCGCTTTTTATATCGTTTTGTATATCCATGCGCTCGCTTAGGATCGCCGCATGATGATCGCCCAATGTGCCGGAAAGTATCAGCTTGTCCCCGACTCGGCAGTTACTGCTTTTTATATCCGTATTGCCGTCCAGAAAGCCAACGCCCGTTGTGTTTATATATATTCCGCCGCTGCCTTCTATTACCTTCGTATCTCCTGCTATGATCGTAACGCCGGCTTCTTTCGCCGTCCGCGCCGCCGACTGCGCTATCATATCCAAAAGCTCCGTATCGGCACCTTCCTCAATGATATATGCCGTCGTTATATACTTAGGCGTCGCGCCTCGCGCAAGCAGATCGTTTACCGTTCCGCATACGGCAAGCCGCCCTATATCGCCGCCGCGAAACATAAGCGGCGTTACAACAAAGCTGTCGGTGGTGACCGCGATTTTGCCGCAGCCGTCAACTACCGCGCTGTCCTCCATCATATCGAGGATCGGATTACCGCCTGCCTTTTTGAAAATGGAGTCTATAAGCTCCGCCGTCGCTCTTCCGCCGCTACCATGCGCCATTGTGATCTTCATATTCAAGCCCTCTTATTTACAAAATAGTGGAAGCACGCGCCCTCCATTGATACCATACACGCGCCGCGCGGTGAGTCGGGTGTGCATACTCTGCCGAACAACGGGCATTCGGTCGGTGATTTCCTGCCGGCTATAACCTGACCGCAGCTGCACGCCGGATCATAGAGCTTATCCTCAATAAGCGCAGCGCTGCCTGCATCATATTTTGCGTATTCATCTCGAAGCCGCATTCCCGAATTTTCTATTATGCCCATTCCGCGCCACGCCGCATCGCATGGCGTGAAATATGTATTCACAATATCACGCGCTTTTGTATTTCCCTCATATGTCACCGCCGATGGATACATATTATGCGCAACCGCGCCGTCCGCTCTTGTAAGCGCGTATATAGCCGCCAGAAGCTCGCTGCCGGAGAAGCCTGCCGTTACAAACGGCAGATTCAGCTCTTTGGCAAGCACTTCAAACTGTTTATGCCCCGTTATCACACTGACATGACCGGGAGCTATAAATCCCGTCACGCCGTCTGCTACGGCGCGTATCACCGCCGGCATGGTCTTTATGGCGGTAAGCAGCTTGATATTCTCTGTATTTTCCCTTACCATTCTATCGACAAGCATCGCATATATCGGCGTTGTCGTTTCAAAGCCGACAGCCGCGAAAACAAAAAGCCTTTGCGGCTCTGCCGCCGCCTTATCGAATATCTCAAACGGCGAAT
>CAJONM010000078.1 GCA_905235885.1 uncultured Clostridia bacterium | reverse complement strand
TAGGAACGACAGCTTAAAGGGGACATATATTTTTTGTGTCCCTTGTAAAAGTGTGGCGATCACAGAAAAACTCTGCTGTGGCATTTTTATGCCGCGGCAGTTTTATTTATGGAGGAAACATTATGAAAAAGAAGATTTTGGCAGCTATTTTGGCAGTATCGGTGACGCTGGGACTCGTCAATCTCCCGATATCGGCAAATGACGGTGTGACCGTATATGTTACGATAAGTGCATACGGCGAGATAGTAAAGGATAAAAACGGGGCGTATGTTGCAATGGTGCCCGTTGAGCTTAACGGACAGGAAACATACAACATAGACGATGCGCTGTATGCTGTGCATGAAATGTGCTACGAAGGCGGCGCGGCGGCAGGATATAAATCATCTGTCGGAGAATGGGGACTGAGCCTGAATAAGCTCTGGGGCGACGGAAGCACAAAATTCGGATATTGTGTAAACGGCAATATGGCGTATGGCTTGACCGATCCCGTGTCTGAAGGTGACTATATAGATGCTTATGTATATGAAAGCTACTATCCTGATATCGAAGGCTATGCAAGATTTGATAATATGGAGGAAACCGCATATACGGGCGATGATATAACACTTACGCTGTATGCGGCAACAGGCTACACGGCAGATTGGTCGGCATATGTGTTTGATGTGTGTGAGGGCGCAGCGATCACGGTAAACGGCGAAGAGACAAGCTATGTGACCGACAGTAACGGTAATGTAACACTGAGCTTTGATGAAGTGGGTGAATATGTCGTTTCCGCAACAAAGACAAAGGTATTAACGGAAGAAGACGGAGAGGGAAATATAATAAGTGAAACGACTGTGACGGCAATCACTGCACCGGTGTGTGTGGTTTATATTCTTGATATGGTAATGGTAGAGCCGTCATACACACTTGACGGAGGGCAGTGGCAATGTGTGATCCCGTCCGGAAGCTTGCCGGAGGATGTCACAGTATATGCGGCGGTATATGACGAAAATAATAAAATGCTTTCCGTAGGCAGGTCGGAATCACTGACCGCAAGGGTAGATGCGTCCGGTGATGATAAAACTATAAAAATATTTGCATGGTACGGTACTTCAACTATGCCGGCTATGTATATGTTCGGTGAGGAATTAAAATAAGCCATAAAGCCTGTTACCTCAGACCGGAAGGAAGGGTTAAAATGAAAAAGAAGCTGTTATCAATGATTTTGGCGTCTGCAATGGTATTCGGTATGCTCATCGTGCCGGCAGATGCGGAGGATCCTATAGTACATAATATTGCCGCGTCATATAGCGACAAGCTGACGGGCGACCAGAATATGGTGTGGTTCCTTATGGATTTTGCGGTATACGAGGAGCTGTATCCGGACAGTGAATATGTACTCACGGCGCAGAAAAAGGCGGAATGTTATGACGCTGTACTGGCAAACGCGCAGGATGATCCGACTGCCGGCGACCTGGCAAAGGACATTCTTGCATCGAGCGCGCTTGGTTATGATGCAAACGATATAGCTGCAAAGCTGACCGCGCTTGTAGATGAAAAATCTGCTGATGTAACGAACATATACACACTTTCCTATGCAATAATCGCCTTGCAGCAGGGTGCGGATTATGCGACAGCCGACCAGATGCGGTATCTTGTAAAGAAGGCATTATCGAGCAGAAAAAAATGGCAGGATACCGAATGGGGCGTTGATGCGGCGACACCAATGATACTTGCGCTTGCGCCGTATTATGATATGGACAGCGATGTGAGATCGGTGATAGATGAATCTATCGAAATAGTAAGGTCGAAGCAGGACGATACGGGACTAATCGACAATGCCGCGTCGACGGCGCTTGCGATAATCGCATATGCCGCGCTTGGTATGGATACGGACGAGCTGGTCGCTGGGCTGATGACTCAGGTAAACGAAACATATGACGGTTTTGAGCCGATGAAAAATTCGTTCTCCACCGAGGAAGGGTGGCGCGCATTGCTTGCAAACGAGCTTGCGAAAAAAGGAAAGAGAATGTTTGATTTTTCAGGCTATGACCCGACACAGATACAGCCGACAGAAGAGCCGACCGAAGCGCCAACGGCAGCGCCGCAGCAAGCATCAGCCGGAGGCGGCGGAGGCGGCGGTGGCGGAGAGTCGGCGACAGCGAAGCCTACAGCAACTCCTACTGAGGCGCCGACAGCAGAACCGACCGAAAGACCCATGGCAACGCCGACAGCAAAGCCTACGGCAGCACCTGTAGTCATGCCCACGGTAAAGCCTACGCCGGAGCCGGTAAAGGCGATGTCGTTCAGTGATGTCAAAGCTGATGACTGGTACTATGACGCGGTAAGCTATGTATATAAAAATGACCTTATGCAGGGTACTGATGACGGATTTGAACCCGGTACGGAAATGACGCGCGCTATGCTTGTAACGGTGCTTTACCGTATGGAAGCTCCGTCGGATGTTGCAAAACAATATTCGTTTAACGATGTATCCTCCGATGCGTGGTATGCCGATGCGGTGGCATGGGCATCATCAAACGGTATTGCAACAGGTACAAGCGATACGGAATTTGCGCCGGATATGAGCGTAAGCCGTGAGCAGATGGCGGCAATATTCTACAGATATGCTGTATATAAAGGCTATGATACGACTTCTCCCGATACACTGGATGGGTTTACAGATATATCCGAAATAAACGACTGGGCTACTGACGCACTGAAATGGGCGAACGCAAAGGGTATAATAACCGGCGTTACAGATACGGAGCTTTCACCGAAAAGCACTGCAACGAGGGCGCAGGTCGCAACTATACTGATGAGATTTTGTGAGCTATGATAGATTTTATCAAAAGGAACAGGGTTAAAATAATAATAGCCGCCGTTTCGGTGGTTATACTTACGGCGGCGTTCGTATTAGGCGGCGGCGGGGAAACGCCGCTGCCGGAGCCGACCGAGCCGGCGCAGGAGCAAGCCGTCAATACAGAGGAGCCTGTTACGGAAACCGCAGCGCCGACCGAGTTACCAACAGAAACACCGTCACCTGACCCGACATCAGAACCAACGGCAAAGCCAACAGCAAAACCCACAGCAAAGCCTACGGCTGTACCGACATCGAAACCGACAGCAAAGCCAACGGCTAAACCTACGCCTGTACCCGTGGCAAAGCCTGTGGAAACGGAGAAGGTCTCAACGGTATGTACTCTTTCGGTACGGTGTGATGTAGCAGTGGGAAATCCGGATCTTGCGCCGGAGAAGGCGGCAGTTGTGCCTCAGGACGGCGTAATATACGCGCTGCGCGAGGTGGAATTTCAGGACGGCGAAACGGTGTTCGATGTGCTGGCGCGTGAGCTGAAAAACAACGGCATACATATCGAGTATGAATATACGCCTGTATACGGCAGCGTGTATATTGAGGGCATAGCAAATCTGTATGAATTTGACTGCGGCGATCAGTCCGGATGGCGATATAAGGTCAACGGGAAATATCCGAATTACGGCTGCTCGTCATATAAGCTCAAAAATGGGGACAGGATAGAATGGATATACAGTCTTGGAATATGAATGAATTTAAAACATATCATCCGATCGTAAATCTGATGTATTTCGTATGCACGATCGGATTTTCAATGTTTTTCATGCATCCGATATGTCTTGCAATATCGCTCGCTGCAAGCAGCGCGTACGCGATCCTGCTCGGCGGAAGGCGCGCATTAAGGCGAGGTGTTTTGTATTTTCTGCCGATGCTGCTGTTTATGGCGGCGATAAATCCGGCGTTCAATCACAGGGGCGTAACGATACTTACATATCTGCCCGACGGAAATCCGCTGACATTTGAGTCGATAATATACGGTGTTGCGACAGCGGCTATGATATTGAGCGTGATAACATATTTTTCGTGCTATACCGCTGTTATGACGAGCGATAAATTCATCTATCTTTTCGGTAGAGTCATCCCGTCGCTCTCTCTGATACTTTCCATGACATTGCGGCTTGTTCCGCGTTTTGCCCAGCAGCTGGGAAGTGTCACACGCGCACAGCGCGGTATAGGCAGAGATGTTAAGACGGGAGGAGCGATAAAACGGCTTCGATGCGCGGCGGCAACGCTTTCGATAATGATAACATGGTCGCTTGAAAACGCCATAGAAACGGCGGACAGTATGCGCTCGCGCGGCTACGGACTGCGCGGCAGAACGGCATTTTCCGTTTACAGGATTGACGATCGCGATATATACGCGCTTATATGTATTTTTGGTCTGGGGATATATCTTCTCACAGGCTTTATGCGCGGCGGACTGAGGTTTGTCTACTATCCGTCATTGCAGGGCGGCGGCGCGTCATTATACGAAATAAGCCTTTTTGCGGCGTATTTTGCCTTGTGCGTTATGCCGATCGCTATGGAATTGTACGAGGTACGGAAATGGAAAATTATAAGATCGAAAATCTGAGCTTTACATACCCAAACCGCTCCGCGTCTGCGCTGTGCGGCATTGATCTTACGATAAAAAGCGGTGAGTTCATAACCGTCTGCGGCAGCTCCGGCTGCGGCAAAACAACGCTTCTGAGGCTCCTAAAGCCGATAATCGCACCGAGCGGCGCGATGACTGGCACGATCTGTTTTCGCCAAAAGCCCATTGATAAGCTTGACCACAGGGAGCAGGCGGAGGAGATCGGCTTTGTCATGCAAAACGCCGATAATCAGACGGTCACCGATAAGGTATGGCATGAGCTTGCTTTCGGACTTGAAAGCCTGGGATGCAAATCGGGCGAGATAAGGACGCGCGTTGCCGAGATGGCGTCATATCTGGGTATACATAGCTGGCTCCATAAAAATGTATCGGAGCTTTCTGGCGGACAGAAGCAGCTTTTGAGCCTTGCTTCGGTCATGGTCATGCGCCCGTCCGTTCTGATACTCGACGAGCCGACCGCACAGCTCGATCCGATAGCGGCAAGCGAATTTCTCAATGTGCTTGAGCGGATAAACCGCGAGCTTGGCACAACTGTCATAATATCGGAGCATCGCCTTGACGATGTACTACCCGTATCTGATCGTGTCATCGTTCTTGAGGGCGGCGCGGTGATCGCCGACGGTGAGCCGAGAGAGGTGGGGGAGCTGCTCAAAGACAGCGATATATATTATGCTCTGCCCACACCCATGAGGGTGCATTATTCGGTAAAAAATGAGCTGCAATGCCCTGTGAGTGTAAGAGAAGGCAGAATGTGGCTTGAGGAATATGCCGCGTCCGAGCCTTTAAAAGAGGTACAGACAGATGATGGCGAAAAAACGGAGCGCGATGAAAAAGCAATAGAGATCAAGGGCGTATGGTTTCGTTATGATAAGGCTCTGCCCGATATTATAAAGGGTATGGAGCTATCCGTAAATAAGGGTGAGATCCTTGCGGTACTCGGCGGAAACGCCGTCGGGAAATCAACCCTTCTGTCTCTGATAAGCGGTGCGGCTGTGCCGTATCGCGGCAGGATAGAAGCATACGGAGCCGTAAGCGTCATGCCGCAGGATCCACAGACGCTGTTTTCAAAAAGTACGGTGCGTTCCGATCTTGCGGAGGTTCTTTCCGACTCATCATTGACCGATACGGAAAGAGACGGCAGGATCGCTGAGGTTGCGGAGCTATGCAGGATAACGGAGCTTTTACGATATCACCCATACGACCTGTCCGGCGGTGAGCAGCAGAGGGCGGCATTGGCAAAGGTGCTTCTGACAGAGCCTGATATAATCCTCTTAGATGAGCCGACAAAAGGCTGTGACACGCTATTCAAGATTGTCCTTGCGGATATATTAAACGATCTGAAAAAAGATGGCGTGACCGTTCTTATTGCGTCACATGATATAGAGTTTTGCGCCGAATATGCCGACAGATGCGCCATGCTCTTTGATGGGGACATAACCGCCGTCGGAGTGCCGCGCGAATTTTTCCGCTCAAACAGCTTCTACACCACCGCGGCGGCAAGAATGGCGGCATCGACCTTGCCCGGCGCGATACTTGCCGATGATGTGATCCGCGCCTGCGGAGGCGAGGTGAAACCGAAAAGAAAAGAGCCGCAAAAAAAGACGACACCGCCAAAAAGCGGCGGAGAAATACCGCCTGCCGCCGGCTGTGTGAAAGATACGAAAAAAAAGGGCGGCATCGCTGCCGTTATTCTTACGACAGCCGCCGCAGCGGCAACGGCAGCGATAGGGCTGTATTGGTTCGGAGACAGGAAATATTATTTCATAAGTCTTCTTATCATGGCGCAGCTGCTTGTGCCGTTCGTCATCCGCTTTGAAAAAAAAGGCAGACGGGCCAGGGAGGTAGTGATGATAAGCGTTCTGTGCGCCATAGGTGTTGTGGGACGGGTCGCGTTTTTCATGCTGCCGGAGGTCAAGCCCCTGACGGCGATAGTTATAATATCCGGCGCGGCTCTGGGCAGCGAAACGGGCGCGGTCATCGGAGCGGCAGGAGCTTTGGTATCCAACCTGTTTTTCGGGCAGGGACCGTGGACTCCATGGCAGATGCTCGCCCTGGGACTGGTCGGAGCAGTGTCGGGACTGTGTTTTTGCAACGGAAGGATCAAAAGGACAAAGCTGTCTTTGGCGATATTCGGTTTTTTATCGGCGCTTGTGATATACGGCGGAATAATAAACCCGGCATCTGTGATAATGTGGGAGCCGACGCCGACGGCGGAAATGATAGCCGCCTCATACATATCGGGCTTTCCCATAGATATTATCCACGCATCCGCAACGGCGGTATTTCTGTGGTTCATATCCGATCCCATGATCGAAAAAATAGACCGCGTAAGGGTAAAATACAATATTTAAGTGGCTGTAAAAATGTTTTTACAGCCACTTTTAAATACAGCCTTTTATTGCCTTTTTGCGGTCTGGACTTTTTTACGCCACCAAATTTGCATAAATCGGGTACAGGCGAATATACATAGAAAGAAAAAGTGATTAGTGCAGGAGGAAATTCTATGGAGGGGACGAATATATATCGGGATATAGCCATGCGTGGCAACGGCGATGTTTATATAGGCGTTGTCGGGCCGGTACGCACAGGCAAATCCACATTTATACAGCGTTTTATGGATACGATGGTAATACCGAATATGACAAATGTATATCAGGTCGAACGCACTCGTGATGAGCTGCCGCAGTCGGCTTCGGGGCGAACGATCATGACGACCGAGCCGAAATTCATACCTGAGGAAGCGGTCGAGATCTCTACCGGCGACAGCGCGAATATGCGCGTCAGAATGATCGACTGCGTGGGATACATAGTCGATGAGTCCTTGGGCTACAGTGAGGACGGAGAGCCGCGCATGGTAAACACACCGTGGTTTGATCATCCCATACCGTTTAACGATGCCGCCGAGATAGGCACGCGAAAGGTCATAACGGATCATTCGACTATAGGGCTTCTCGTCACATCCGACGGCTCCTTTACCGATATTGCGCGCGGCAGCTATGCTGAGGCGGAGGCGCGGGTGGTCGCGGAGCTGAAGGCGATCAATAAGCCGTTTATCATTCTTTTAAATTCCGCATATCCCGATGATGAAGACACGCGCCGGCTTGCCGCCGAGCTTGAGAGCGCGTACGGCGTTTCGGTAATACCCGTAAGCTGCACCGAGCTTGACGGAGATGATATAAACAATATCATCAATAAGATATTGCTTGAATTTCCGCTGAGCGAGCTTGAGATACAGATACCGGCATGGCTTGATAAATTGGGCGAGGAGCATGAGCTTCTCCGCACGGTCTACTCCGATGTCATGCAGGCAGTGAGGGATGCGGAGAACATACGCGATCTTGACGATATATCCAAAACGCTCAATATGCCCGACTATGTAAAGAGCGCGGCGGTGGAAAACGCAGATCTCGGCACAGGGTCGGCAAAAATAGATATGGAGCTTGCCGACAGCGTGTTTTATAAGGTCTTGTCCGAGTTTTCGGGAATGGATATAAAGGATGACGAGACGCTTATGAAAACACTGACCGAGCTTGCCGATATGAAGCGCGATTATGAGCATATAAAGGACGCGCTGGCGTCCGTCAGGCAGACGGGCTACGGGATAGTATCGCCGTCAAGCGATGAAATGGTGCTTGAAGAGCCTAAGATAATAAAGCAGGGCGGCAGATACGGCATAAAGCTGAAAGCGTGCGCTCCGTCAATACATATGATGCGAGCCGATATTGAAACAGAGGTCAGCCCGATTGTAGGAACGGTAAAGCAGTCCGAGGAGCTGATAGAGCATCTTATAGCGGAATATAATGACGATCCGTCGCAGCTGTGGCAGTCGAATATATTCGGAAAAACGCTTAATGAGCTTGTAAACGATGGCTTAAAGAGCAAGCTTGAGCATATGCCGCAGGAGGCGCAGAACAAGCTCCGCGAAACGCTGGAGCGGATCATAAACGAAGGCGGCGGAGGGCTTTTGTGTCTTATTCTTTAAGGGGGGAAGTGTATGAGGAGATCAGCGATAGCAATATTCGCTGTAACGGCAATGCTGTCGGCGTGCAGCATTGCCGACGGCTATCGCACAAGCGTATCCATAGAGGAGCAGGAAACGGAATATTCCTCCGTTTACGCGGAGGTTACGGAATGGAGCGGATTTAAAAATAAGGAGTACCAGTCCCAGCTTAACGAGGAGATCGCAACGGATGTATCGGAGGCGATAAACGAGTTTGATAAGCTCGCCGCAGAGACGGCGCCGCTCTTGCCGGAGGGCGTAAAGCCTGCGCTTTCGATAAAGCAGATCGTTATGAGAAACAGCGGCGGCATCATATCGTTTGTGACGGAAAACTATACATACCTCGGCGGCGCGCACGGCACAACCTCATGGTCACCGTATACGGCAGATGTCCTGTCCGAGTCACCGCACGATCTGGAGCTGAGAGAGCTTTTTACAAACGAGGATGATTATATCGACACGATAAACCGCATAATAGATGAGCTTATCGAGGCGGATCCGGAAAAATACAGCGAGCTTTGGGCGGATCCGCATATAACAGAGGACGATCAGGACAGATATTATCTTACCGATGAGGAGCTTGTAATATTTTACGAGCCGTATGAGCTTTCATACTACGCTAAAGGCTTTATAGAGTTTCCCATACGCCTGACGGAAATAAACGGTATATTAAAGGATCCGTTCAAGGCAGAAAAATAAATATGTTCTAAAATGCTGATACGGCGCATAAAATTACCTTTATAGGGAGGTGATCTTATGCGCTTTATCGTGGTAAGGCTCAAATATGTACTGTTTTTTTCGCTTGCCGCAGTGCTTATCGCTGTTGTACTGCTTACCAACGGACACGCCGTAATGACATTTTTAGCCGGCGGAAGGGAGCTGCCGATATACAGCGTCAAGCGCGATGATAACAAAATTGCGCTTACCTTCGACTGCGCGTGGGGCGCCGAGGATATTGACGACATAGCGGCGACGCTTAATAAATACGGCTGCCGTGCGACATTCTATGTTACCGGGAAATGGGCGGAGCAATATTCTCCGGAGTTAAATAAGCTTTACCGCAGCGGCTTTGAGATAGGCATTCATTCATATGATCACGATGATTATACGGCAATGACCGCCGCCGAGGTCACGGAGGATGTGGAAAAATGCGCCGACATAATAAAAAGGATAACCGGCGCGGATCCGAAAACAGTTCGCGTGCCGTCGGGCGCGTATAACGATACAGCCGTAGAAGCGATAGAAAACGGCGGCAGACAGTGCATACAATGGTCCATAGACGGGCTGGATTACACCGACACAACGGGAGAGGAGATATACGGCAGAATTGTGCCGAATACCGTATCGGGAGATATAATACTCCTGCACGGCGGCACCGATATTACCGCCCGGATACTGCCCGACATTATCACAGCGCTCAGAAAGGACTATGAGCTTGTAAACATTTCCGACCTCACATATAAGGACGGATTTACCATAGACCATACGGGTAAGCAGATAAAAACGAATTTGTTTTAACATGAAAAAAGATTCGCGACATCGCTTGTCTGAATCTTTTTTCGATTTGACGGATCAGATATAAATATGCTCGTTTTCCTCATCCGTTTTGTCGGCGGACGCAAGCTCCATGCGGTTTACCGATACCTCGTATGCCGTTTTCGTTACTACCTCGTCATCAGCGATCCGCTTCTGATAGTTGCGTGATTGGATCCGTCCCCATATCTTGACATTGTCACCGACATTTAGCGTTTTTGCATATCGCGCGTTTCTCCCCCAGGCGATGACGGGTATGTAATCGGACTTGTTATAGCTTCGGTTTACGGCAACGAGAAGATCGGTTATCTCGCGTCCGAACGGAGTTGTACGGTATATTGGCGGTTTGCATATAAATCCGTTGAGAAACAGGGTGTTCGGATTATGGCTGTATTCGCCGCTGCTTTTCCGTATATCCTTTGCAAATACGGTCAGGATAAGCCGGTTATCGCCGTTTTGCTCATAGCTGTTGTACGAGCGGAACTGCCCCTCAATATCTACGGTGTCGCCGATGACGAAATGATCGTCTGCAAGCAGCCGCTCCGACACCATGATCCTTACCGAATCATCCGTTCCGCTAAGACGCGGTATGTTCAGAGTGAATGTGTAAAATTTCTCGGCGTAGATCTCGTGATTGAATTTAAAGCTGTCGGCGATAACGCCCGTTACCTCCGCTTGGTTGTTTGTAATATCCATAATAACAGAATCAATCCTCCTTAGTTTATGTTATACTAATGTATATGCGCCGCGCCGTAAAATTAGAACTTATTTATAAGATATTTCTCCCAAACACTTGACAAACAGCCGCTAAAATGAGATAATACCTCATAGGTGATGTTTGATGATAATATTGAAATCAATATGCCTTGTCATATGCGTAATACTCCTTGCGGTGTGCTATCGCGCGAAGGCGTTTGCGGCAAGGATCCTTAAAAAATCCGATGACGAGATCACAGAGCGGCTTGTCATAAAAATAAAGCTCGCCGCACTGATAATGGCGGTCATATTGTTTATATTGACCGTTGCATTCATAAAATAGAGAGGAAATCATAATGGAAGAAGCAAAGAATATTGCAAAAAATTATAATCCGAAGGAATTTGAGGATAAGCTGTATAAACAGTGGGTGGATAAGGGCTATTTCCACGCTGAGATAGATAAGGACAAAAAGCCTTTCACCATAGTTATTCCGCCCCCGAATGTCACGGGGCAGCTCCACATGGGGCACGCGTTCGACGAGACGCTCCAGGACATTCTTATCCGTTACAAGCGTATGCAGGGCTACAGCGCTCTGTGGGTGCCGGGAACGGACCATGCGGGTATCGCAACGCAGATAAAGGTCGAGGCGGAGCTGCGCGAGAAGGAAGGGCTTACGCGCTACGATCTTGGTCGTGACGCGTTCTTGAAGCGTGTATGGGACTGGAAGGAGACATACGGCAGCCGCATAATAAATCAGCTTAAAAAAATCGGCTCATCGTGCGATTGGGAGCGCGAGAGATTTACCATGGACGAGGGCTGCTCAAAGGCTGTCCGCGAGGTGTTCGTAAATCTTTATGACAAGGGACTGATATACAGAGGACCGCGCATAATAAACTGGTGTCCGAACTGCATAACGGCTCTGTCAAATGAGGAAGTAGAGCATACGGAGCAGGCAGGTCATTTCTGGCACATCAAGTACCCGATAAAGGGGAGCGACGATTATGTCGTTATAGCAACGACAAGACCCGAAACGCTTTTCGGAGATACGGCTGTAGCTGTAAACCCCGACGATGAGAGATATACGCATCTTATAGGCAAAACGCTTCTTCTGCCGCTTACCGACAGGGAGATCCCGGTAGTTGCCGATGAATATGTAGATAAGGAGTTCGGAACGGGCTGCGTTAAAATAACGCCGGCGCACGACCCGAACGACTTTGAGGTGGGTAAAAGACATGACCTTCCGATAATCAAAGTAATGAATGACGACGCGACCATGAACGAATATTCCGGAAAATACGAGGGCATGGATCGTTACGAGTGCCGCAAGGCGATGGTTGAGGATCTGGAGAATATGGGGCTGCTCGTTAAAACGGAGGAGCACAGCCACAATGTCGGAAGATGCTATCGCTGCTCCACGATAATAGAGCCTATCGTATCGTCACAGTGGTTCGTTAAGATGAAGCCGCTTGCCGAGGCGGCGATAAAAGCCGTTCAAGATAAGCACACCGAGTTTGTCCCGGAGCGTTTTTCAAAGATATATATGAACTGGATGGAGAATGTATACGATTGGTGCATCTCGCGTCAGCTCTGGTGGGGACACCGCATACCGGCATTTTATTGCGACTCGTGCGGCGAGATGACGGTCTC
>CAJONM010000077.1 GCA_905235885.1 uncultured Clostridia bacterium | reverse complement strand
GGGAGCCGATAAAATGCGCTCCGTGCGCCTCATCGACAAGCAGCACAGCGCCTGCTCGGTGGCATTTATCCGCTATCGCCTTTATATCCTTTACTATCCCGTAGTAATTGGGGGATGTTATTATCACCGCGCTGACATCATCGGGTATATCAAAATCTATGGTTCGTGTCGGAATGCAGCATTCGCCATCATATTGAACGGGGATGAGCCTTATGTTAAAGCCGCATACGGCGCAGGTGTTTATCACGCTCTTATGGCAGTCTGCCGCCATAAGCAGAGTGTCGCCCGGTCTTAGAACGGACGATAGCATTGCCTGTATTCCGGCTGTCGATCCGCCCGTCATTATAAAGCTTTGCTTCGTTTTATACAGCTCGCTCAAAAGACGGTTTGCGCGCTCTATCTCCGCACTCGGATGATGAAGATCCACCGTTGCCGCAAGCTCGGTGACATCGCATTTTTGCAGATCGGGCGCAAGCCCTCTCAGATTTTTATGTCCCGGCATAGCAAACGATATTCTGCCCTTCCTGTGGTACGCCTCAAGCTTTGTATATATGGGTGTGTCCATTTCATTCTTCTCCTTACCGTCCCGTTTCAGGGAAGTCGGATTTCGCGCAGCGCAGCGCCGGCAAGATAAAGCGAGCCGCATATACATACGAGTCCGCCATCTCCTGCTGCTTTTACCGCCGCATTTATCGCTTCTTTTATGTCAGGCTCGGCAATACATCCGACACCTGTGCTGTCGGCAACCTCTTTTATCTCATAAGCCGACAACGACCGCTCCATAGGCACCTCTGTCGCAACAACGAGCCTTGCCGCACCGGCTATGGTGCGGATGCAGCTCTCATAGTCCTTATCACGCATCATTGCAAGCACAAGCGTGACATCGCGCCCGTCCTCGGCAAGCGTTTTTTTAAGTGCGCGTATACCGTCCGGATTATGACAGCCGTCTATAACGATATTGTCCGACGCAAACTGATACCTTGCCTTCCAAAACACATTCCGAAAACCGTCTCTTACATTGTTATCGGTGACCGAAAAGCCCTTTCGTCTCAGCGCGTTTATGACCTCAAGCACGACCGCCGCGTTCTCGGCCTGATACGACCCACTAAGCGCAAGCTCATAGCTCTCTGATCTGTATGTAAAGCCGTCCGCTGTTTTTTTCGCCGTATTGCATACGGTAAGGCTTGCGCCAACAGCATTCGCCGCATTTTTTATGATGCCTGTTACCGCTTCATTCGGCGCGGACACCACCTCGCAGCCCTTTTTTATTATGCCGCATTTTTCCGCCGCTATCTCCTCTACCGTTTCGCCCAGATATTCCGTATGGTCAAGCCCTATTTCGGTTATGGCGGCAACATCGGGGGACGGTATCACATTCGTTGCGTCCAGTCTGCCGCCCATGCCCGTCTCAAGCACAACAATATCACAGCTATTATCGGCGAAATATCGCATCGCCACCGCCGTAATGAATGCAAATTCCGACACCGCCAAGCCGTCCTTGAGCGTCGCGGCATCGGTAACATATCGCGCGAGCGCGTCATCGGGGATAAGCTCGTTATTTATCTGTATCCGCTCATTGAATACCTCAATAAACGGCGATGTGAAAAGTCCCGTCCTGTAGCCGGCGCGTTTTAATATCTCCGCGGTCATAGCGCATACGGAGCCTTTTCCGTTCGTGCCTGCAACATGGACGAACCTAAGCTTTTTATGCGGATCACCCATTTTTTCAAGAAGTCTTCCAAGATCGGCATTACCCAGCGGCCGCACAAATCGCGGTATGGAATGTATATATTTTACAGCTTCATCGTATATCATATATATGCTCCGTTCCTTTCGTGCGCTGCTTTTATTATGCGTTTATATAATATCGGCAAATGGGGCTGTCCTATACCGACAGCCCCGTTGTTACTATAAAGCTTTATGATGTAAACGATTTTATACTCTCCATGACCTTTTCTAACATAGCACGGTATTTCTCGCCCTTTGCGCGTTCGGCATCGACAAGCTTTTGCGGTGCTTTTGCGATAAATCCGGCATTGCCCAGCTTACCCTCAACGCGCGCTATCTCACTTTGCAGCTTCTTCATCTCCGCCTTGAGCCGTGCAAGCTCCTTGTCCCTGTCAACAAGCTCGCTCATGGGCAGGAATATCTCCGCGCCGTCAACAACGATGTTTACGGCATTTTCGTCTATACCGCTCTTGTCTGCCTTTATCACAACATCATCTGATGACGCAAGCCTTTTAAAGAACGCGATACCCTTTTTGAATGTTTCGGAATTGTCGGTAACGATGATCGTCTTTGCCTTCCTTGACGGCGGAACATTCATCTCTGCGCGGCGGTTTCTTATCGCCGTGATCGCGCCCATGATCATCTCCATGAGCTGCTCCTCTTCGGCAAAGCACAGAGCCTCGTCATATTCGGGATATTTGCTTATGACGATGCTGTCGCCATCGTGCGGAAGATGCTGCCATATCTCCTCTGTTATGAACGGCATGAACGGATGCAGAAGCTGCATCGTGCTTGATAGCACATATGTCAAGACATACTGCGCCGTTTTTGCCGTCGGATTTTCTTTGTCGAACAGCCTGTTCTTTATAAGCTCGATATACCAGTCGCACAGCTTTTCCCATATAAACGAATATATCTTGCCTGCGGCAACCCCAAGCTCAAATCGGTCAAGATTGAATGTGACCTCCCGAACGAGCGTGTTAAAGCACGACAATATCCATTTGTCCTCAAGCTCAAGCTCGTTCGTTGACGGGAGCTTGTTCTCGGTTATATCCAAATTCATCAGCGCAAAGCGCGATGCGTTCCATATCTTATTGGCAAAATTACGGCTTGCCTCAACCGTGGGTGCGCCGACTATCCTGTTGACGCCCTCGGCCGGGTTTTTGCCTGCCGCAACGGGCGGATCGTATGTTACGGGGAATCGCATATCGTTACCGGGCGCAACGCCCGTAACAAGCGTGAGTCTGAGCGCATCCGCGCCGTACATATCTATTATTTGCAGAGGATCTACGCCGTTGCCCTTTGATTTTGACATCTTCTCGCCCTTGCCGTCGCGGACAAGTCCGTGAATGAACACATGCTTAAACGGCGCCTTATTCGTATGCTCGCATGCGGAGAATATCATTCGCGATACCCAGAAGAATATTATATCATATCCCGTAACAAGCACGCTTGTCGGATAGAAATAGTCCATCTCCGGCGTTTTTTCGGGCCAGCCGAGCGTTGAGAAGGGCCATAAGGCGGATGAGAACCATGTATCTAAAACATCCTCTTCCTGACGGACAGGCGCTCCGCATTTCGGGCAAACCGATATATCGTCCTTTGAGACCGTCATCTCGCCGCACGAGTCGCAATAAAATGCCGGTATGCGGTGTCCCCACCAGAGCTGACGCGAGATGCACCAATCGTAT
>CAJONM010000076.1 GCA_905235885.1 uncultured Clostridia bacterium | reverse complement strand
GTCGTAGATATCCGTATTAAGCGCCTCCGGTACGAAACCCGCGCCGATGCCCTGCAGGGTATGCGCTCCGGCTCTGCCCTCGGAAAGAACAGGCGAGTCGGCGGGCTCTACGGCAACTATCTTTATATCGGGGTTTTGCGATTTCAGGTATTCGCCAACGCCCGATATGGTTCCGCCCGTACCTACGCCGGCTACGAATATATCTACCTTGCCGTCGGTGTCGTTCCATATTTCGGGACCTGTCGTTTTTTTGTGATATGCCGGATTTGCCGGGTTTGTAAACTGACCGGGGATAAAGCTCCGAGGTATTTCCTTTGCCAGTTCCTCCGCCTTTGCGATTGCACCCTTCATGCCCTTTGCGCCCTCTGTAAGGACAAGCTCCGCGCCGTACGCTTTCATGAGATTGCGACGCTCCACGCTCATTGTTTCGGGCATGGTTATTATTATCCTGTAGCCGCGTGCTGCCGCTACGGACGCCAAACCTATTCCCGTATTACCCGATGTCGGCTCGATGATCACCGAGCCGGGCGCGAGCAAGCCTGCCTTTTCAGCCTCGTCTATCATAGCCTTTGCTATTCTGTCCTTTACCGATCCTGCCGGATTGAAATACTCAAGCTTTGCTATGAGCCTTGCTTCGAGCGCATTTGCCTTTTCAAAATTCGTAAGCTCAAGCAGCGGAGTTCCGCCTATGAGATCTGTGACTGTGCTATATATTTTTCCCATTTTATGTTCTCCCTTCAGTTTACTGCCGCAAACGCATTATCGAGCGCTGCGATCAGATCATTTACATTTTCTATACCTATCGAAAGTCGGATCGTGTTCGGCTTGATCCCTTGCTCTGTCAGCTCTTCCTCCGTGCATTGCGAATGAGTGGTAGTCGCCGGATGTATAACGAGCGATTTCACATCTGCCACATTTGCAAGAAGCGAGAATATTTCAAGATTATCGATAAATTTCTGCGCTGTCTTGTCATCGCCCTTTATCTCAAAGGTGAATATAGATCCGCCGCCGTTGGGGAAGTATTTTTATACAGCCCATGCGACGGGTCGTCGGGGAGCGACGGATGATGCACTGCCTCGACCTGCGGATGCGCGTTCAGATACTCAACGATCTTGAGCGTATTCTCTACATGGCGTTCAAGTCTGAGCGAGAGCGTTTCAAGTCCCTGAAGGAAAATGAACGCGTGGAACGGAGAGAGCGTTGCGCCTGTGTCGCGGAGAAGTATCGCCCTGATGTATGTAACGAATGCCGCCGCTCCGGATGCTACCTCCAGCGCCGCCACGCCGCCTTCAAGCGCCGCTATCCGCTGCTCGAATATATCCTGCGTCGGATTTGTCAGCCTGCCGTAAATATTTCCTGCATCACGCAGACCAAATCTGTCGGCGGCGTGCTGCGAATTGTGAAATACATACGATGTTGTTGCATATATAGGCATCGCTTTGGCATCCGTAACGGGATCGTCCTGCTCCTGACCTGTGTGGATCTGTTTTGTTTCAAAATGCCATTTTAAATCAGCCATGTCATAATACCTCTTTTCTTTATTTATCCTATAGGATTAGTATGATTTAATTATACCACGAAAAATTTATTTGTCAATAGGATTTTATGAATTTGGTGCTTTTTGTATAAATAATACAAATATGGCTGCTAAAACTGATTTAGATATAAGCTCATATCTATCCCGTTATTTCCCTTATTTGTCAAAAGATCGCTCAGGGTTGCTGCGTCAAGATAATTATTTATCGTGCTGTACAGCCCTTGCCAGAATGGAAGCGTCAGACACTCCGAAGCGTGCGGACAGGTGTTTTCAGCCGATTCAAGGCATGATACGGGTGCCATATTTCCTTCTGTCACGCGCAAAATATCGCCGACGGTTATATCATCTGCTTTTTTGCCGAGCTTATATCCGCCCTGCGCGCCGCGCTGTGCGCGGACAAGACCTGCCTTGCTAAGCATATTGACGATCTGTTCAAGATATTTAAGAGAAATATCCTGTCGGCTCGAAACATCCTTTAATGACACATTTCCACCCTTGGAGTACTGCGCTATATCGAGCATGAGCCGCATGGCGTATCTTCCTTTTGTAGATATTTTCATTTTCGTCATCCTTTCTATTCATTGTTTTCCTATATGATTTATTATATCACAAGATCCGCCGCCGGTCAATATATATTGCGATATGTGTTGCAAAATTTACATTATTGTGGTATAATCGCGATATGCGATCCTGTAAATGGAGGGAAATCAATGGAGCTTGAAACTAAAAAGCAATTTACAGATCTTCTTATGTCGGTCATAGAGCCGCTTACGGGAAGATATTCAAAAAATCGCGCCAATCTGCGTCTCGGAGGCAGCGGCGCATGGTATCCGGCAAAGACTGCGGAAATGGAGGGCTTTGCCCGTCCGCTGTGGGGGCTTGTGCCGTTTTGGGCAGGCGGCGGCTCGTCCGAAGCATTTGACGATATATATATAAACGGTATAAAAGCCGGATGCGATCCCGACAATGCCGAATACTGGGGACAATGCTATGCGTATGATCAAAGATTTGTTGAAATGGCGGCTATCGGGTTTGGTCTGCTGTTTGCAAAGGATAAGCTGTGGGCGCCGCTTTCGGAACTCGAGAGGGATGAGCTTACAGACTGGCTTCTGCAAATAAACGATCACGATATGCCCGGCTGCAACTGGCTGTTTTTCAGGATCATCGTAAATATTGCACTGAAAAAGCTCGGCAGACCGTATGATGCTGACAAAACACAGCAGGCGCTTGATACGATCGAGTCATATTACAAGGGCGACGGCTGGTATTCGGACGGCATACCGGAGCAGTACGATTATTACATATCATTTGCGATACATTTCTACAGCCTTATATATGCCGTTGTAATGGGCGATGAGGACAAGGAGCGATCGGAGCTGTTCAAAAGCCGCGCGGAGCGGTTCGCGCAGGATTTCATATACTGGTTCTCCGCAGACGGCGCGGCGGTGCCGTACGGACGCTCAATGACATACCGCTTTGCACAGACGGCATTCTGGGGCGCATGCGTTCTGGCGGATGTGCGCCCGTTCCCAATGGGCGTTATCAAGGGCATAATATCGCGTAATCTTTCATATTGGTTTGAAAACGATGATATATTCGACAACGGTCATATCCTTACGATAGGCTATAAATATAATCAGCCGTCAATGGGCGAGAACTACAACGCGCCCGGCTCGCCGTACTGGGCGTTGAAGGCGTTTGTTGTTCTTGCTCTGCCCGACGATGACGGGTTCTGGGCGGTGCGGTCGGAGCCTATACCAAGTAAAGAGCGTGTAAAGCGGCTTGATATGCCGCATATGATCGCCGCGCGATACGGCAATTCGTCCGTTATATATCCCGGTGGCGCGATGCGCGACAAGAACTGCGGACATACGCGGTATAAATACCTGAAATTCGGGTATTCGTCCCAATTTGGGTTCAGCATACCCAAAAGCAGCTGGACATTTTTTGAAAATGCTCCCGACAGCATGCTTGCCTTTGAGATAGACGAAAGAATATTTACGCGCATAAGAACTGCTGAAATGGAGACTGCGGACAACGAAATAAGGATAAGCTGGTCGCCGTTTATCGGCATAGATGTAAAAACGCGCATAATCGTGACCGAAACGGGGCATATAAGGCAGCATACGATCCGATCCGACTATGACTGTATCGCATATGACAGCGGATATGCCGTATCGTGTGTTGACGGTTGCGAAAGGATCGAGGGAGAAGACCATGCACAGGCAAAAAATGCGTATTCGGTATGCCGCGTCAGATCCGAAGGCGGCAAATGCCTCGTGATGGGGACAGCACCCAACACGAATATAATATCGCCCAATACCGTCATACCGACGGCGCGGTATAAGATAAACAGGGGCATTACGACCATAGAAACGGAAATTATAACGGAGCTATTATAATATGATAAAGGATATGAGGAAAAAGCTTGAAGAAAAGCTCAGAGCCGAATGCTTGCGTATGGGCGATATGATACCGTATATGCTCGATGAAAGCGGCAGGTACCGCGATACTGAAAATATTTTCTGGTGGACAAACGGATTTTGGCCGGGCATGATGTGGCAGATGTACAGCGCGACTGGTGATGATATATTTATGAAAGCTGCGCGTGCGTCGGGTACAAGATTGCGCGATGCCTTGCAGCATCCGGAAAAGCTTGACCATGATGTGGGATTTATGTATCTGCACACCGCGCTCGCCGATTACAGGCTTACAGGCGATCCCAGGGCGCGTGCCGATGCCCTCGCTGCGGCTGATATATTGGCGGCGAGGTATAATCCGCGCGGTGGATATATACAAGCGTGGAATGCAAATTACGGCGGCAAGAAAGCCGAGCGGCTTTATATCGTTGATTGTATGATGAATATTCCGCTGCTCTATTGGGCAGACGGAGAAGGTCGGAGCGGATACGGGCAAATTGCCGTCGCTCATGCTGATAAAACGCTTAACGCTACATTACGCAATGACGGCTCGTCAAATCATATCGTTGAATGCGATCCGGAAACGGGCGATGTAATATCAACGCCGGCAGGACAGGGCTATTGCGAGGGATCGTCATGGTCACGCGGTCAGAGCTGGGCACTGTACGGTATGGCGTTATCCGCGCGGTATACCGGCGATGGCAAATACCTTGACGCCGCAAAGCGTGCGGCTCATTATTTCCTTGCGTGCGCGGCGATGACGGGATATGTGCCGATGTCGGATTTCCGCGCCACCCAGACTCCCGAAATATACGATACCACAGCCGGTATGTGCGCCGCGTGCGGTCTGCTCGAAATAGCCGATCAGGTAGCCGACGGCGAGAAGCAGCTGTACAGAAGCGGCGCGATAAAGCTGCTTGAGGCGGCAAACAGCCGATGCTGCGAATGGGACCCCGACAAGGACGGAATAACATTAAACGGCACCGTTTCATACAACAGCCAAAGGAATACGCATATCATATACGGCGATTATTTCCTTGCCGAGGCGATACTGCGCCTTACGGGTGAAGGGTTTATGATATGGTAGATATGGACCGATATATACAGAAAACAGCGTAAAATTCTCTTTTTTTCAAAAAAGTCTTGACAAACGCCGCTCCGTGTGCTAAAATATATCCAGTCACGCGGGAGTGGCTCAGTGGTAGAGCGTCACCTTGCCAAGGTGAACGTCGCGAGTTCGAATCTCGTCTTCCGCTCCAAGAGGATCCGATGCGATCCTCTTTTTT
>CAJONM010000075.1 GCA_905235885.1 uncultured Clostridia bacterium | reverse complement strand
GCTCGCTTCTCTTTCGTAGGGGAAAGATGAAGATAAGCGTCGCATCTCACGCCCTTTTGCCGCTCACATACAAGGAGTATAGCTTCGTGGCTTCAAAGACGCGATCTGCTTGATTTACCTTGATTTATATAGAAAAAGGAAGCCGTTGAGTGCTTCCTTTTTCCATATTATTTTATCTTCATCTCTATACCGTCACCGACAATGTATATTGCGCTCCTGCTGTTGGGACGGGGTATGTCTGTCTCTGTTGCGGTATTGGGCGATAGCACATCATATGCCGGTATGGTGACGGTTTCGTGATCTGCCCGGCAGAGAATGCCGCCGTTGTATCCGGCATATATGACGGCGAGCGTCATATCATTCGGTGTCGTATTTTCAAGCCTCAGCGATGTGTCTGTATCTTCACATTTTATGCGGCTGTCACCCGATATGCCGTAGCTTGTTACGCCGCCGCCGAGATCATCAATGCCGCTCATAAGCTCCGCCGCTATCCTTGCGATCTGTCCGGCACCGTTGCGGTTGGGATGAGTCATATCCCTGTCGCCGCTCCATTGCCGCCAGAACAGCGTTTGCGCCGTATCGTAGCCAAGCGCCTTCAAATACGCCGCATGGCTCTCGTGTAGGTCTAAGAACCTGACTCCAAGCTCCTCTGCCGCTTCTTTTGCTTCCTTTGCATAGCAAAGATCGATATATTCGCCGTTTTCATATTCCTTAAGCTGTGCCGTATCAGAAGCGATTATCGGTATGCAGCCCATTTCTTCCGTCGCTTTGGCGATGACCTTTAAATTTTCCTTATATTCATCCGCGCTGATAGAATTTTTATCATTTATTCCCAATGCAATAACTACATAATCGCCCTCGCAGGCAAAATGCAGTCTGTCTTTTAGCGTGTCGCGGTCGGCGAATAACTCCGTGCTTGCTCCGGACGATGATATATTATGCACATATACGCTTTCGGGCATATACGCGCCGAGCAGCTGTCCCCAGCCGCCGGCATAGCCCTCGTCAAGAGGTTGGGATATGAACATGGGGTACATCGTCGCCGCGGTCGAGTCGCCGCATATAAATACGCGCCGCCGCTGATCGGATATATCGCCCGTCCGTTTGACGGTCATTGCCGAAACAGACAGATCAACGCCCGATGAGCCTTGAGCAAGACTCATATCAAGAGTACCGTCCGTAACGGGTATCTCTATGCGCGATTCAGTCTTGCTGTGCTGCATATTAAATATGACGGGATATCCCTCAAGCTCCACATTCATATAGCTTATCTGACCGGAATATACGGATATTTCATACATTCCCTCAGGGAGATCGAGCTTAAACGCGGTCTTGTCCCAATAATATTTTCGTATTTTAAGCGCGTCCGAAAGTACGCCGCTGCCGGAGAGGTCCTCATTTTCAACGAATGAGATCATACTGAAGCCATAGCCGGTATCGCGGCTGTATCTTGTCTTATCGTTTACGGTGTGCCAGCCGTCCTCCGGGGTATTGCCGAAATCAAACAGCATCATATCTCCCGTTCGCGACATTGGCAAAGGCTCGCGCTTTCTTTTTGCGGACGCGGTAAATGGAGCCGCTAAAATACAAAGCGCAAGCACAGCGCAGCAGATTTTCCGCATAACAGCCTCCTTGTTGCGTTTATGGATCATAATATGAGATTATACTATATCTTTGCCCGAAAATCAAGCGCAAATGTATGATTTGGCAATTAATTTGCATAACCGCGCAGAGCATTTTGCCGCTTGACATAATTTTATTTCTGATATATAATACTAAAAAAACATCGGCGCACGCCGAAATATATGCCGCGATAAGGCGGCGGACAGGAGGATTACAATGATCTACGATTATACCGTTATTACAGGCAAGGGCGAGGAGCTGCATCTTTCCGATTACAAGGGAAAGGTGATTATGGTGGTAAACACCGCGACCGGATGCGGATTTACGCCGCAGTATGCACCGATCGAGCAGATGTACAGAGATTATCACGACAAGGGTCTGGAGATACTTGATATACCATGCAATCAGTTCGGCGGACAGGCACCGGGAACTGACGATGAGATACGCGAATTTTGCACAATCCATTTCAATACGACATTCCCGCAAATGAAAAAGGCGGATGTAAACGGCGCAAACGAGCTGCCGCTCTACACATACCTGAAATCGCAAAAGGGATTTGAGGGCTTTGACGACCATCAGCTCAAGCCGCTGCTGGAAGAAATGTTTGCAAAGGCGGATCCGAACTGGGACAAAAATCCCGACATAAAGTGGAATTTCACGAAATTTATCATCGATCGCGACGGAAAGGTCGTAGCCAGATTTGAGCCTACGGCAGATATGGCGACAGTTGAAGACTGCATAAAATCGCTTCTTTGATCTCCGAACAAGCGGCCCGTGTGCCTTTGTGGGCTTTGACATCAGCGGATATTCGTGTAAAATCAAGCGTGACCGTTTAGTAAACATTTTAAAATCTGAATAAAAAGCGAAGCTCCATAGCAGTTTAATTGCTATGGAGCTTTACTATTGATTGATTTTTCAATCCATCTTTGCGTTTTGTGTATTTTGGCATTATTTTTCAACTTTTACATCGAAAACCGCTTTATGTTTTGTGCCGTTTCCGTCATATTTGGACAAATATATTTTGAAGTCTCCCGGATTTTCAACGCCGACAAATTCTTTTGCTGTGCATGTAGCGCCGATGGGGGTTTCCTTAGCATATGTGCTCGTAGTGTTCGGATATGTGTATGCCATTTGATTTTTGGCATCAACAAAATCATCTAAACTAATATATAGCCCGTCCATAATTCCGTCTGAGTCCTCATATCCGATATTCGTGTAAGAGTAAGTAACTTCATACACCGCCGCAGGATTTTTATCCGAGAATTGGTTTCTTTCCGCTGTCTCGACAACGGAGTCAATCTTGAATGACCATTGTCCGTCTACTGTCCAGACATCGCCGACAGAGAATGTATTTTCTGTGTTTGTAACAGCATTTACTTTTGATGACGATAACAAAATTGTTCCGTTCTGAAAGTCAACAGAAAAACCGCCGACAATATCAGCTACATCACGAAGCTTGAAATATGTGCTGTCATTTATATTGTATCCTTCAATTTCCACATCATTTCCGTTATATTTCACAGGAAACGGATTTTCAACGGCGGCATACTGTGCCGCAAAAGCAATGACAGAGCCGACAGAAAGACCTAAAATCAAACCGCCTATAAACTGTTTTTTCATTTTCATATCTCCTTTTTTTTTATCGTGTTTATATACGAAACTAATAGCTTTTTAAACGAGCTCCTAAGATGGGATATTCCTCCCTTCGTATTAAACATGGCAATATTATACTACAAATGCTAATAAAAGTCAAGATTGTTTAAAAAAATAATCAAACATTGTATT
>CAJONM010000074.1 GCA_905235885.1 uncultured Clostridia bacterium | reverse complement strand
GGAGACCGCCGCTGTTGTAAGCGAGGCCGACGAGCAGATACCTACCGTAAACGGTGACGGGTACGTGGTGACGACGCTTGGCAATATATCCTTTGCATATCCGAGCAGCTTTTCCGTAAGCTACTCAGGGGAGGGTACGGGAATATCGCTTACCGACAGTACGGGCGATGCCGTAATAATCGCCGGAACGCAGGATGCGACATACGATGCGACGACCGCCATGAAGGCGTGTATAAGCGAGAGCGGAATGTCGGTAACGGAAGCGGCAACAAACGGAGATGTATATTCCGTCACCGGCACAAGCGGCGAAAATATATGCCATCGTCTCGGCTGCATAAAGGATCAAACGGAGACATATTATGAATTTGTATATCCTGCCGCGTCGGCGGATATGTCGAAGTATGAGAAATATGCGGCGTACATGGATGCCTATATAAAAAAACAACCGTGATGCTGTTCACGGTTGTTTTTTATCTGAAGTGCATTGCCGCAAGTACGGCAAGCCCCGTAATGGCGATAAATGCAAAACACACAAAGAACCGGCTGCTGTGACGGCGCGGCTTGATGACTTTTCCGTTTGATATTTTCACATTATCGAGATACGCGTTCACGATGCGCTCCGCTTCAAGTATCGCGCGCGATTCAAGCTTGGGGTTATAATCGCGCATAACGATTATCGCCTGATGCACATACGGCGAGGATAAATTTTCCAGAATAACGACTTTTTTTGTAATATCTTTCATATTGCACCGCCCTTGGTATATTCTTCATATGTAATCATTTCCCAAAAAACAAAATTTATTCCCACAAACAGAAAATTCATTTTAAGCGATTGACTTTTCGGGTTTGGTATGATAAAATAAAAGTGTGTTTTCACACCATTTTAGCAAAAAAAGAAATGGAGGGTTTTAAATGGCAAATGAACAAATAAATAACACCATACTCGATCAGGATGAAAATATAGTCAATTCAAAACCCGATTATGAAAGTGAGATCATACAGATCATCAGGGGGAATTATTCACCGAGGGTAATGCAGAACAAGCTTGAGGATTACCACGGCAATGATATTTCCGAGGTTATGGAGATACTCAGCGTAGATGAGCGGAAAAAGCTCTACAGAGTGTGTACGGCATCAATGCTTGCCGAAGCGTGCGAGCATATGGATGAGGATGTCCTTGGCAGGTATCTTGATGAAATGGATCTGCGAAAGGCGGCGGCGGTAGTGTCCGAGCTTGAGACGGATACGGCGGCAAACGCTCTGCATGAGATAGACAAGGCAAAGCGCGTGCTCATCATAGATGCGCTCAAGCCTGAGATACGCGATGAGATAAACCTTATCTCCTCATTTGACGATGATGAGATAGGAAGCCGTATGACTACCAATTTTATTGTGATCCGCGAAAACATCACGATAAAGGAAGCTATGCATGAGCTTGTAAGTCAGGCGGAGGAAAATGATAATATTTCGACGATATTTGTCGTTGATGAAAACGGCGAATTTTACGGAGCGATCGACCTCAAGGAGCTTATAACAGCTCGCAGCGGCGACAATTTAGAGGGTCTTGTCGTGACCTCGTTCCCGTATGTATATTCGCATGAAAGCATAGATGAATGTATAGAAAAGCTAAAGGACTATTCGGAGGACTCAATACCCGTCCTTGATAACAGCAACAGGCTTTTGGGCGTAATTACGGCGCAGAGCATAATTGAAGTCGTAGACGATGAGATGGGTGAGGATTATGCCCGTCTTGCAGGTCTTACCGCGGAGGAAGATCTGAAGGAGCCGCTCAAGGAGAGTATGAAAAAGCGTCTGCCGTGGCTGTTGGTGCTTTTGGGACTGGGAATACTCGTATCGAGCGTTGTCGGGATATTCAGCAGAGAAGTGGTGGCAAAGCTTCCCATTATAATGGCGTTCCAGACGCTGATACTCGATATGGCAGGTAATGCCGGTACTCAGTCGCTTGCCGTTACCATTCGCGTGCTTACGGATGAAAACCTGACATTTATACAAAAAGTAAGATTTGTATTAAAGGAAATGCGCGTAGGCTTTTGCAACGGCTTTTTGCTTGGGCTGATCTCACTTGTGTTTGTCGGATTATATATCGCGCTGGTTATGAAAGAGGGAATGCACAAAGGCTTCGCCGTATCGGGATGCATATGTATATCGCTTACGGTGGCAATGCTTTTTTCCGGAACGCTCGGAACGCTTATCCCGTTATTCTTTAAAAAGATAAAGGTAGACCCTGCCGTTGCGTCCGGACCGCTTATTACAACGATAAATGACCTTGTGGCGGTAGTGACATACTACGGCTTGAGCTGGATATTGCTTTTAAATATTCTTAAACTGGTGTAACGGAGAGAATTAAAATGCTTACGACAAAGAAAAAAGAATTTATAGAGTTTATGATGCATTCCGATGTTCTGCGGTTTGGCGACTTTGTGACGAAAAGCGGACGGAATACGCCGTATTTCGTAAATACCGGCAATTACAGGACGGGCAGACAGATAGCGGAGCTTGGTAAATTTTACGCCGCGCTCGTAATGAAAAAAACGGGCGGTGAGTTTGACTGTATGTTCGGTCCGGCGTACAAGGGAATACCGCTTGCGGCATCGGCGGCGGCATCTCTGTATAATGAATACGGACAGGATAAGCCGTATTTTTTCAACCGCAAGGAGGAAAAGGATCACGGCGAGGGCGGCTCGCTCGTCGGATATAAACCAAAGGACGGCGACAGAGTGATAGTTATAGAGGATGTCATAACAGCCGGAACGGCGGTACGCGAAACAATGCCGATACTTTTGGGGGCGGCAGATGTTTCGGTGACGGATATGTTTATATCGGTAAACAGATGCGAGGTCGGCACGACCGAGGGAAAAACGGCGATCATGGAGGTCGGAGAGGAATACGGGATAAATGTTCACGCGATAGTATCTGTCGCCGATATTTACGAATATCTCAAGCAATCGGACAAGTATGCCGATATGCTTCCGAAAATGAAGGAATATATGGATAAATACTGCATCTTAGACTAAGGAGGATATGATTATGAAGCTATCGAAGATTTTTGTATCCGCGCTTGCGGCGGCAGGTGTCGCGGCAGCTTGCGCGTTGTGCGCGTATGCAGAGGCGGATGTGGTTACGGTAAAGGTCGATAACGCGTCGGTGGTATTCGATCAGAACCCGGTGATCGTCGGAGAAGGATACACCATGGTGCCGATACGCGCCGTATTTGAGCAGGCAGGCGCAACGGTTGATTGGGATCAGGAGACGCAGACCGCATCCGTTACTCAGGGCGATCATGTTGTCACGATAAAGTACGGCGATACGGCAATGTATAAAAACGGCGAAAGGATAGAGCTTGAATCTCCGGCGATAATGCTTGAGAACAGGATCCTTATACCGGTAAGAGCCATTGCCGAAGCGATGGATTACGCCGTAACATGGGATGGCAGCCACAGCCTTGTGCTTGTTTCGACAACGGGCAAGCCATATAGGGCGCACGCTTTCCAGAAGATCGGCTTCCGCACGCTTGAGGATGCGGCAGAGTTCTATTCAAACGGTATGGCGGATGAATATGTTGACCTTGACAATGACGGAAAGGCGGAGCGCGTCATGTTTTCGCGCGTGGATTATCTGACAGCGGACGATGTCGTGCTTAAAATAAACGACATTGACTATACCGCAGGATTAGGCTCGCTTACGAGCGTTTATTCGATCGCTCTAGTGGATATTGACGGGAGCGATGATACGAAAGAGCTTGTCGTAACGGAAAACGGCGATGTGCTTACGGCGCATTTCTACCGCTATGAAAAGGGTATTCTTAAAGTTATAAACGATGAAACGACAAACAAGCCGGCGGAGATAGAATATGCGTCAAAGATACTGTTCAGCGGCACCAATCTCATACTTGCCGATATACAGGGCGCGTGCTTTGTCGATATTATGGTAACAGGCTCCGTTTACAGATACCGCGAGGGGGCGGAAGGCAAGGGAATAAAGCTTATGACCTTCAGTTCAATTGACAGCATCCTCAACAGAAATCTGTATAATAAGCATAAGGACGGAATGCTTTATAATGTGATCTATACGGACAAGTATACCAAAGGCTCTTATAAAGACATAAACGACACCGGCACAAAAAATTCCGACACCATAGAAAGCATGAAGATGCTTGACGGTTATTTTGACAAGGACGACAAGTCATATATCGAGCTGTATGTCGAATTTCCCGACGGTGCGAGGGCGGTATTGAAGCCGTACAGCATATGATGAAAAGATTAAAAAAGATCGTCGCCGCAGCGGTAATGTGTATGGCGGCGTGCAGAGGGGCGGCGGCGTATAATGTCGTGGATCTTCCGCAGTCGATGACTTTTTCGGAGGCGCTGGGCATATATAGCGCGTCGGACATAGGGTCGGCGACGATATGCGATATTGAAGATAATATTTATAAAAACCTCTCGTCGGCGGATATATCGTATTTTTACAAAACCGCGAGCGGTATGACGGTATGGCGGAAGATAAATCCGACGCCGTTCCGCGGCACCTGCGTCAATTTTACGACAAAGTCCGGCGCACAGATAAGCTATTTCTATAATGCAGGTATACAGATAGGCTCTTACGGCGACAGCAATTTTGTATGCTATATGCCGTCATCGGACGATACGCAAAAGCTCAGATATCTCCAAAGCGAGTTTTATGACAGCGACACCGGCGTATACGGCGGAACATACCGGACCGCATCAACGGCGAAGGATTTTCTGAAGCTGCCCGACACGCCGTGGGCAAAATCGGCGATAAAAACGGCGGCGGCAAAAAATCTTGTTCCGTATGAATTTACGAATAAATATACAAATAACATAACGCGTGAGCAAATGGCGGTGCTTATCGCCAATCTTATAGCGGTAGCCGGCAATTACAAGGATATGGACGCGTATATGAACGCGACAGGAAGCGTATACCTAACCGGCAATTTCGCCGACTGCAAGGGACGGGACGAGGCTATTGACCAGCTGTATGCGCTGGGGATAGTAAACGGCATTTCCGATACGGCGTTTAATCCCGACGGGAGCATAACGCGGCAGGAGGCGGCGGCACTGCTGGTTCGCGCGGCAGGACAGTATATGTATATTGATACAAAATACAAGCAAAAGACAGCCGACAATTCAAAAATAGCAAGCTGGGCAAGCTTCTATGTAAGATGGAATATGGATAACGGCATTCTGACGGCGGATGACAGTAATATGTTCTATCCGACCGATAAGCTTACCGTTCAGCAGGCTATAACGGCTACAAGCAGGATCTATGATCTTATAAATTATTGGGAAGACTGAGCATTATGAAGATAGGCGGCATAGAGCTTAAAAGCAATATATTTCTCGCGCCGATGGCAGGCATAACAGACAGGGTATTCCGCGGGATATGCCGTGATATGGGCGCGGGGATGGTATATAGCGAAATGGTGAGCGCAAAGGGGCTGTATTATAATGATAAGAAAACAGCGTCCTTGATGGATATAAAGGGGCAATCACCCTGTGCCGTTCAGATATTCGGCTCTGACCCTGATATTATGGCAGAGATAATACCGAAGGTGATGAAATTCTCGCCGGACATAATAGATATTAATATGGGCTGTCCCGCGCCCAAAATTGTAAATAACGGTGACGGCTCGGCGTTGATGAAAACGCCTGAGCTTATGGGACGAATAATACGGGCGGTAGCGGATGCATCGCCCGTTCCTGTTACGGTGAAATTCCGCAAGGGCTGGGAAACGGACAACTCGCTGCTGTGCGCACATATATTAGAAGAAAACGGCGCGGCGGCTGTCGCGGTGCATGGCAGAACGCGAAAGGAATTTTACGGGGGAAAAGCCGATTGGAATGTGATAAAGAGAATAAAGGCGGAGCTTAAAATACCCGTTATCGGCAACGGCGACCTTTTCTCCGCGCATGACGCGGCGCGTATGCTTGAATATACAGGCTGTGACGGCGTGATGATCGCTCGCGGCGCGCAGGGCAATCCGTGGATATTCAAGCAGACAGACGAGCTTATGAACTCCGGTGAAATATCCGCATACCCGACCGCCGCCGAAAAGCTCCAAACAGCGCTTATGCACACGCGTCTTCTCGTTGACTCAAAAGGTGAGAATCGCGGCATTAAGGAAGCGAGGAAGCATATAGCGTGGTATATAAAGGGTATGCGCGGTGCGGCGGAGATAAAATCGCACATATTCAGAATTAGTGATTATGCCACAATTGAGAACACTCTTTCCGAATATATTGATAAAATATCATAAATTAAAAAAAATTGTATAAAAAGGTTGAAAAACAAGCGTTTTTCTGCTAAAATATATATCAATTAATTTTAAATAAGAAAGGAGCAAGAGAATGGAAAAGTTCGGAAAAGAAGGATTGACTTTTGATGATGTGCTTTTGATCCCTCAGGAGTCCGATGTTACTCCGAATATGGTCAATCTGAGCACAAGGCTTACAAAAAAGATTAAGCTGAACATACCGTTTATGAGCGCAGCTATGGATACGGTTACGGAAGCGAATATGGCAATAGCCATAGCGCGAGAGGGCGGAATAGGTATCATACATAAGAATATGACGATCGCCGAGCAGGCGTCGGAGGTCGACAAGGTCAAGCGTTCGGAGAACGGCGTTATTGCCAACCCGTTCAGCCTTACAAAGGATCGCACTATAAGAGATGCCGATGAGCTTATGGGAAGATATAAGATCTCAGGCGTGCCTATAGTTGACGAGTATAATGTTCTTATAGGTATTCTCACCAACCGCGATCTGAGATTTGAAACTGATTTTTCACGCAAAATATCCGAGGCGATGACATCGGAAAATCTCATAACTGCTCCGGAGGGTACGGATCTTGCGGCGGCGCAGAAGATCCTGGCTGAATATAAAATAGAAAAGCTGCCGATAGTTGATGAGGGAAATCATCTCAAGGGTCTTATAACTATCAAGGATATAGAAAAGGCTGTACGCTATCCCAATTCCGCGCGAGACAGTCAGGGCAGATTACTTGTCGGCGCGGCGATAGGCGTTACAACCGATTGCCTGGAGCGTGTGGCGGCACTTGTCGAAGTCGGCGTAGATGTTGTATGTCTTGATTCGGCGCACGGACATTCAAGGAATATTATAAATAAGATAAAAGAGGTAAAGGCGGCATATCCGGATCTGCAGGTCATCGCCGGAAACATAGCCACCGCCGAGGCGGCAAGAGCGCTTATAGGCGCCGGTGCGGACTGCATAAAGGTCGGCATAGGACCCGGCTCAATATGTACGACGCGAGTTGTCGCAGGAATAGGCGTGCCTCAGATAACGGCTATATACGATGTATGCCGCGAGGCGAAGAAGTATGGCATACCATGTATCGCCGACGGCGGCATCAAATACAGCGGCGACTGTGTCAAGGCGATCGCGGCAGGCGCGGACGCTATCATGATGGGCAGTCTGCTTGCAGGCTGTGATGAAAGTCCGGGCGAATTTGAAATATATCAGGGCAGACGCTTTAAGGTATACCGCGGTATGGGCTCGCTTGCAGCTATGGAAAAAGGCTCAAAGGACAGATATTTCCAGACCGGATCGAAAAAGCTTGTTCCGGAAGGTGTTGAAGGCAGAGTACCGTATAAGGGCCCGCTTTCGGATACGATATTCCAGCTTGTCGGCGGCTTG
>CAJONM010000073.1 GCA_905235885.1 uncultured Clostridia bacterium | reverse complement strand
TGCGTTTCCGACCATAGGTCGGATATTTCGCACGGGCAATTAAATCATTTTTTACTTTATAAGAAAGCAATTTCTTATAAAGTAAAATAATCGGAGCAGTGGCGCTCCGATTATTTTATTATGATCTTTTATTATCTCTGAACTCTTCACGATCCGTCTCCGCCGGCAAGCGTTTCTACCTCTTCTCTTGTAACGAGGTTGAAATCACCGGGGATAGTATGCTTAAGAGCAGATGCGGCAACGCCGAACTCAAGCGCTTCCTTGAAATTCTTGCCGTCGACAAATCCGCAGATCGTGCCGCCGGCGAAGCTGTCGCCGCCGCCGACGCGGTCAACTATAGGACGAATGCGGTATTCCTTTGAATGATAAAATTCATCTTCCGCACTTGAATATATGCAAGCCGACCAACCGTTATCCGATGCCGATTTTGATACGCGGAGCGAAGAAATAACATACTTGAAGCCGAACTTTGCCACCATCTGCTTGAAGATGCTCTCATAGCCGGCAAGATTAAGCTCGCCGCTCGTTACATCCGTTGCCTCGGGCTTGAAGCCGAGAACCTTGTCCGCGTCCTCTTCATTGCCGATACATACATCAACATACTGCATAAGGTTTGACATAACTCTCTGAGCCTTTTCCGATGACCAGAGCTTCTTTCTGAAGTTAAGGTCACATGAAACGGTAACGCCGTGAGCCTTTGCCGCCTTGCAGGCGATCTCCGTCAGCTCTGCCGCAGCGTCGGACACCGCCGGAGTAATTCCTGTAAAATGGAACCAATCGGCACCTTCAAAGATCTTGTCAAAGTCAAAATCAGCCGCCGTAGCCGTAGCGATGGATGAATTTGCTCTGTCATATGTAACATTCGACGGACGCATGGACGCGCCTGTTTCGAGGAAATATATGCCTAATCTGTCGCCGCCCTTGGCTATGTTCTTTGTGCCTACTCCGTACTTTCTCAGAGCCGCTATCGCGCACTCGCCTATCGGGTTTGCCGGCACCTTTGTTACAAAATCGGCATCGTGACCGTAATTTGCAAGAGATACCGCAACATTAGCCTCGCCGCCGCCGTAGTTTATGTCAAACTGCGTTGCCTGAATGTACTTCTGATTTCCGGGCGTTGATAATCTGAGCATTATCTCGCCCATTGTTACTACTTTTGCCATCTTATAGTTCTCCTTTTATTTTTTAAGAGCCGCTCTTGCAGCCTTTATGTTTGCGATAAACTTCTTTGCAGTCTCTGTTATTGCGGCATAATCGCCTGTCTTTGCGCCCTTTGTAAGTGATGAGCCGGCGCCTACAGCTACAACTCCTGCCTTGATCCATTCGTCAACATTATCAGCCGTTACGCCGCCCGTCGGCATCATCTGAGCCTGCGGAAGCGGGCCTTTGATATCCTTTATGATGGTCGGCCCGAACAGATCCGCCGGGAATATCTTAACTATATCGGCACCTGCCTCCATAGCCGTTATTACTTCCGTTATCGTCGCGCAGCCGGGCATATACGGTACTCTGTAGCGATTGCACAGCTTTGCCGTTTCCGGATTGAACGCCGGAGATACGATGAAGTTCGCGCCTGCCAGTATCGCAACTCTTGCCGTTTCCGGATCGAGCACCGTTCCTGCGCCGAGCATCATCTCGCCGTTTGGATACTTCTCCGCCAATGCGGCGATAACCTTGTCCGCGCCCGGCACTGTAAATGTAAGCTCTATGCCGTTACATCCGCCCGCCAGACAAGCATCGCTTATCTTTATCGCCTCCTCCGCCGTATTGGCGCGTACTACCGCGACAAGACCGCATTCGGTAAGCTGATTTAACACCTGTTCCTTTTTGATCATGAATGTTCCCTCCTTGATTTTATCAATATACATATATTTTACCATATATTGCACAATATTTCAAGACAATAAAAAGATATTTTTCATCAAATTTCATTCATCTTGATTTTATATACAATATCGCGTTTGCCGCGCGGAAGAGCTTGCCCCGTCTGTCACCCTTGATTATCGGCGTACTGCCTTTTTCTATGCGCTCCGTTTCATCGCGCAGCTTTTCATTCTGACGATATATCGCAAGCACCGCGCGGACAAGCTCGGTAAATGTGTATTCCTTTATCCGTTCCGCCCCCGAAAGCTCCGCCGCTGTTTCAATGTCTGCTATCAGCTCCTCACCATAGAGCCGTGCGGCGGCATGATACGATCTTGAGCTTATAAAATACCTGCTCCCCATGTATTTGCCGAACGCTTTCATACAAGCGAGATAGCCGCCTTGCATATTCCTGACCGCCGCGCCGCGATCAAATTCCAGAACTCCCTGCCTCGTCCGTTCGCATTTTATTTCTATTATATTTACACCCTTGCCGTTTATTCGCCGGACTATGCCCGGTGCGCTCACCGATACGGATATTATCGTATCGCAGTCGCGCTGTATGAGCATATTTTCAGGTATGTTATTGCACAATCCGCCGTCTAAAAGCTCCTCGCCCCCGATCCTGACGGGCTTAAATACGGGAAAACACGCACTTGCGGTGATATAGTCTATAAGCTCTCCATCGGGAATTGCATCACAAAACAGCTCGACAGGCTTTTTTCGCGTTGCCGAATATGCGCATATTCCGAATTCCGTTGCCGCGCGGCGCACTTTTTCCTCCGATATGAATGATGAGATCAGCTCTTTTAAAGGCTCTGTGTCAAGTCCGCCCTTTATAAGTCCGGAAAAATTCGCCGCTATCGATCCGGCAGACAATATGTTTTCATCCTCCGAGTCGGGGACTATATCCGCCGCCTCGATCTGCCGCCACAGGCTGTCAACATCCGCATCCGATAAAAACGCGGCTCCGTTTATCGCGCCTATCGATGTCCCGGCTATTGCCGTTATCTCCTTACCCATCTCCCCTAATGCGCGCCATACGCCTGCCTCAAATGCGCCGCGCGCGCCGCCGCCGCCCAGTGCCAATCCGTATTTCATGCTATCACCCCTTTACCATATTATAACCCGAAAAAACTAAATATTCAATTCAAAATTACCGCAAATTTTTATAAAAAACACTTGTATTTTGTCGAAAGATGATATATAATAATGTTGGTATATACTATATGTAGATGTATTAAGGAATTACAGAATGAAAAGGTTTTTCAAAATAGTGCTGACGATCGCCGTTATAGCGTTCATATGCTACGGCGTTTCGTATTTTATTTTGCCTGTCAATTCAATAAAGCTTGAGGAATATACTCATGAGGTGGCGGTTATCTGTAACGACGCATATATCGTGCGCGATGAGACCGTATATTACGCGACCTGCGCCGGTACGGTATACAATACAGCTGCCGAGGGTGAGCGCGTTTCCAATAACCAGAGCATCGCGGATATATACGGTGGCGAAGATATAAGCACATACCTCAAGCAGCTCGACACGATCGACCGCAAGGTAAAGCGCCTGACGCAGCAAAGCATCGGCAGCGAGGTGTATCAGATAGATGAGCTGTCGCAGGAGGGCGAGATCTCGTCAAAGATGAATGAGATAATATCGCTCTCAAAAACTGACAGTGTTCAGGAAATACATGAGGCGCGGACCTTGATAAACGGATATAGGAGCGGCAATGTCATATCAACATCGGATAAACTGTGGGAGCTTGACAGGGAGCGCATCGAGATCGAGGCCAAATTAGGCTCGAAAAGCGATGTCGTGTCAACGAGTTCGGGGATATTCTCATCATATGTAGACGGGCTTGAAGCGGTGCTTTCTCCCGATAATATCGAGCAGTACACGCCCGAATATATACGCTCGCTTGCCGAAACTCCGGACGGTGCAAGGAACGGAAAAAAAGTGGCGATCGGCGATAAGCTGTGCAAGGTAATGAATAACCATGAATGGTATGTCATAGCGGTCATAGATAACGAGTACCGCACCTTGTGCAAGGAAAACACATCGGTATCGCTTAAATTCCCCGATATTGCGGCGGATAAAGCTGAGGGTACGGTCAGATACATTTCCGATCCCGACGAGAATAACGAGTGTATCGTTCTTATCCGCGTTCCGTCATATACGGAGCTTGCATTCGCGTATAGGCACGCGAATGTCGATATTGTCCTTGAATCGTATTCGGGCTATAAGATACCGTCATACGCGATACACACAGGCAGCGGTATGAATTCATATTATGTATATGCGATGAAAGGGTCAAAGACCTATAAATGCGAATGCGAGGTCGTATACAACGATCCTGCCGGCGAATACGCGGTCATCCGCTCTGTAGACGGAACGGAAAATTCACTTGCCGCGATGGACAGATTGGTAGTCGGCGAAAGGTAAGGAGATAATTATGGACATTTCGGCAAATCTTGCCGGCGTTAAGGAAAGGATCCGCACGGCGGCACGATCTTGCGGCAGAAATGCGGATGATATAAAGCTCATTGCCGTAACGAAAACATATCCTACAGATATGATGAATGAGGCGATACGCAGCGGCGTTAC
>CAJONM010000072.1 GCA_905235885.1 uncultured Clostridia bacterium | reverse complement strand
GCGCATCCGCGCCGACTTCCCCGAATATATTCCCATGCTCCGACTTATACCGGAGCTTGCGGGGGTGTAAAAAAGTCGTTCCGACTCTTTTTTCCTTCCCACAAAACAGAGGTGCAGTAAAACACAGAGTTTTTACAGCACCTTTTTTTGCGGAAAAAGAGTTGATTTTACTTGTGCGGTATGGTATAATTAAGCGGAAGTAAGCTGGACAATCGCGCATATGGAATATGTGAGGAAAGTCCGGGCTCCATAGGGCAGGATGCCTGTTAACGGCAGGTGTCGGCGACCATAAGGATAGTGCAACAGAAAATAAACGCCGCAATTCTTGCGGTAAGTGTGGAAATGTGCGGTAAGAGCGCACAGCGCGGTATGGTAACATACGGCGCGTGTAAACCCCATCCGGAGCAACTTTGGGAATGTTAAGGCTGCCCGTCGTTTTCCCTCAAAAGGCTTGAGCCGTCCGGTGACGGACGGACCAGATAGATGATTGTCCAAGACAGAACCCGGCTTACAGGCTTGCTTCATTTTGCCTATAACGCGCCGCGCGGCGGATCGTCCGCCGTCGGCGTGACAAATGACGGTAAAGGTAGGTGGGATAATGTATATAAATCACATTTTCGGCTCTAAGAAGCCGGTTTTTTCGCTTGAGGTGTTTCCGCCGAAGCAGCAGGAGAATTTTGATAGCGTAAAAGCTGCGGTTACGGAGATCTCAAAAACGGATGCCGATTACATAAGCGTTACATACGGTGCCGGCGGCTCGTCATCAAAGCTGACGGCGGAGCTGGCGGAATATATGCAAAACGGTCTTGGCGTAACGGCGCTTGCCCATCTTACCTGTGTATCGCTGCCAAAAAGTGAGATAAGGCGTCAGCTTGAGGATATGCGTGCGCGAGGCATAAAAAATATACTTGCGCTGCGCGGCGACATACCCAAAGACGGGATTTTTCCGCTGCGTGACGGGTACAGGTACGCCTCTGAGCTTGTCGAGGAAATAAAGAGCTTCGGCGGTTTTTGTGTCGGCGGCGCGTGTTATCCCGAATGCCACCCCGACAGCCGCAGCATTGACGATGATATAGACAATCTCAAGCGCAAGGTAGATGCCGGCGCGGATTTTCTCGTAACTCAGATGTTTTTCGATAACAACGCGTTTTATGATTTCCGCGACAGATGCGTGAAAAAGGGCGTAACCGTGCCGATAACGGCAGGGCTTATGCCGCTGACGAGCAGCAAGCAGATAGAGCGTATGTGCGTGCTGTCCGGCGGCGCATCGATGCCGTCGCAATTTACGCGGATACTTTCAAAATATATCGACAAACCGGCGGCATTGAGGCAAGCAGGGATAGCGTATGTAATAAATCAGATATTTGATCTTGCCACAAACGAAACGGACGGAATACATATCTATACCATGAACAATCCCAACACCGCAAAAAGCATAGCCGACGCGGTAAGAGGGATCTTTGAGGAATGATCATGCGGAACATAAAGGAAATTTTAGGTAAAAGGCTGCTGTTTTTTGACGGGGCGATGGGTACGATGCTCCAACGCTACGGCATGGGCGGCGGCGAGATACCGGAGCTGTTTAATATAGAGGATCCCGATCTTATAAGGCGCATCCATAAAGACTATATCAACGCCGGCGCGGATATTATAACGACAAACACCTTCGGAGCGAACCCGAAAAAGCTTATCGGCGCCGATACGGACGCGGTCATAGCCGCGGCGATAGAGAACGCGCGCGCCGCCATAGACGGAAGAGATGTATATATCGCGTTTGATATGGGTCCTACGGGTAAGCTAATGGAGCCGATAGGCGAGCTGTCGTTTGATGAAGCGTACGGCTCGTTTGCCGCCATCGCGAAAACGGCCGGGAGAAACGGGGCGGATCTCGTAATAATAGAGACCATGTCCGACACCTTAGAGGCGAAGGCGGCTGTTCTGGCGGTCAAGGAAAACACCGACCTGCCCGTTTTTCTTACAATGACCTTTGACGAGGCACACAAAACGCTGACGGGCGCGGATGTCGCGGTAATGTCGGCGATGTTTGAGGGCTTGGGCGTTGATTGCTTGGGGATAAATTGCGGTTTAGGGCCTGCTCAGATCGCCGATATGATGGAGGAGCTTTCAAAAATAAGCTCTATCCCGATTATGGCGCAGCCGAACGCCGGCCTGCCGCAGATCGTAGACGGCAAAACGGTATACAGCGTAGATGCGGCGGAGTTTGCCAAAGAGAGCGAGAGAATGGCGCGGCTTGGCGCAAGCGTGCTGGGCGGCTGCTGCGGTACGACGCCGGAGCATATCGCTGCGCTTGTCGAAAAATGCCGCCGATTTACGCCGAAGGTCGAGGAAAAGGCGTTCACCGTTGTTGCGTCATATTCAAAGGCGGTGTATCTTGGTGACCGTCCGGTCATCATAGGCGAAAGGATAAACCCGACAGGGAAAAAGAAATTCAAGGAAGCGCTCCGAAATGATGATATAGACTACATTCTCGGCGAAGCATTCGCACAGAGCGATGCCGGCGCGGATATACTCGATGTCAATGTCGGACTGCCGGAGATAGACGAGGTATATATGCTCGAACGCGCTGTAAAAGCGATCTCCGCAGCCGTTACGCAGCCGATACAGATAGACTCATCCGACCCGGAGGCGATAGAGCGCGTTATGCGCGTATATAACGGCAAGCCGATGGTAAATTCCGTAAACGGCAAGAGGGAGAGCCTTGACGCCATTCTGCCGATAGTGAAAAAATACGGCGGCGTGCTTGTCGGGCTGTGCCTTGATGAGAACGGCATTCCGCCAATGGCGGAGGACAGAGTAAGGATCGCGGCGGATATAGCCGACGCGGCGTCGGAATACGGCATAAAAAAGCGCGATCTTGTCATGGATGCGCTGACGCTTACAATATCGGCGCAGCAGCGCGAAAGCGCGGAGACAATAAAAGCGCTTGGGATGATAAAGGACAAGCTTGGCATAAAAACAGTTCTGGGCGTGTCGAACATATCGTTCGGACTGCCGCGCCGCGAGATAATAAACGGGACATTTTTCGCACTTGCGTTGCAAAGCGGTCTGGATGCGTGCATAATCAATCCGTGCGCGGAGCCTATGATGAACGCATACCGCGCATATCTTGCGCTCTCGTGCATAGACAAGGACTGCGCCGGATATGTAGCCGCATACTCCGGCACGACCGCGCAAACCACAGTAACACGCAACGAGCCTTTGCCAAAGCGCGGCGGCGAACGCGGCGAGCTGTTTGATACGATCGTAAAGGGCTTGCGCGACAAGGCGTACCAGCAGACGAAAACGCTCCTTGAGCGGCAGGACTCGATGGAAATAATAAACGGCATCCTCATACCCGCGCTTGACGAGGTCGGACGGGAGTTCGAGAGCGGACGGATGTTTCTGCCACAGCTTATAATGAGCGCGGAAACGGTCAAATGCTCGTTTGACGCGATAAAGGAAAGCATAGCCGCAAGCGGCGAAAAGAGCAGCAGTCGCGGCAAGGTCGTTATCGCGACGGTCAAGGGCGATATTCACGATATAGGGAAAAATATAGTCAAGGTGCTGCTGGAAAATTACGGCTACGATGTGTACGATCTCGGTAAGGATGTGCCGCCGGAGAAGGTGGTTTCCTGTATGCGAGAGAACGGCATACGCTTATGCGGTCTGAGCGCGCTTATGACGACTACCGTCGGCAGCATGGAAGAGACGATAAAGGCAATACGCGCCGAGTTTGACGATGCGAAGGTGTTTGTCGGCGGCGCGGTGCTTACGCATCAATATGCCGATATGATCGGCGCGGACGCGTACTGTAAGGACGCGCCGGCGAGCGTGAGTTATGTAAACTCCGTAATTGGCTGATACATTGCGGATGATCCCCCGAAAAAGGAGGTGCAGATTTGAAAAAACGCTTGATAGCAGCAGCCCTGTGCATGATCGGGCTTTTGTGCGCGTGCGATGAGCCGGAGCCTGCCGCGCCGGAGGTCGAAACGGCGGCGATCGCGACAGAAACACCCGAACCGACCGAGAAGCCGCCGCGTGACGGCGATTACGCATTCTTTGTCGAGGAGCTGCCGCGAAATAAGATAAAAACGATAACCTTCCAAAGCACATGGGATCAATGGCGCGCCGCGCCCGATGACGCGCACGATATAAGCAATAAATTTGACATTATAAAGATGTGGGCGGAGGAAAACGGCGATCTGTACGATGTCTATATCGTATCGCCGTACAAGGTGTTTTTCGGAGCTGATTATTCGGATCTGTTCCGCGACTGCGTCAATCTGACCGCGATAGATTTCAATGACAGCTTTATTACATACTATGCCACCGATATGTCGGGAATGTTCTATAACTGCCGCAAGCTAACGCATCTGGATCTTGAGCAGTTCGATACGCGGAATGTAACGGATATGTCGTTTATGTTTGCCGATTGCCGTTCGCTTGATGTGCTTACGATAAGCAATGTCGGATTTGATACGGCAAATGTGCGCGATATGTCATATATGTTCTGGAACTGCCACGCGCTCGAATTGTGGCCGTTTGAGTATATTACAACGCCGAAGGTGCGGCGGATGACAAGTATGTTCCAGAACTGCACAAGCCTTGAGAAAGTGTATCTGACGGGCTTTGATGTTCGGAATGTAACGGATATGTCGTATATGTTCGCCGGCTGCAAGAGCCTTACGGCGATCGCCGGACAGGGCAATCTCCGATCCGAAACGGCAAACACGACCGATATGTATTTAGGAACGAAATGGGAATGATACGCTAAGAACCAATCATTCCCATTTTCATTTTAAGAATTTTTTTACGCATAAACGACATAAAATAGAATATGTAAAATTATTTTATAGAGGAGTATGCGTATGGCAAAGAAAATAACGGTGTATATAATATCGATACTGATACCTCTTGCCGTCGGCGCACTGTCGGCGTGGCTTACGATGGACGGCATGAAAGCTTTCGGGGATATGGCGCAGCCGCCGCTGTCGCCGCCGATGTGGCTGTTCCCGATAGTATGGACAATTCTCTATGTGCTTATGGGCATAGGCAGCGCAAGGATATTTATAAAACGCTCCGAAAACAAGGAAGCGGCAGATGCGGCGCTTTATATATACGCGCTTCAGCTTCTGATGAACTTCTTTTGGAGCATAATCTTTTTCAATATGCGCGAGTATCTGTTCGCGTTTATTTGGCTCCTTATGCTTCTTGCCGCGATAATCATAATGATAAGGCAATTTTATGCTGTAGATAAGACAGCCGCGCTGCTCCAGCTCCCCTACGCCGCATGGGTAAGCTTTGCCGGCTATCTTACGCTCGCCATTTGGCTGATGCAGTGAAGCTGAAAAAACCGCGCATTAGGCGGTGCAACTTAGGGATTTTTAATCCTAAAAACTTTATCGGCATAGTTGTTATGTATTTAACGGCTATGCCGATATTTCTTTTGCCTTTGTTTCTTCAGGCAATATGAAATCGCCAATACAATTCCATACTATTTTTATCATTTGTACTCGTCTGCCGTCTACCTTTTCAGCGTTATATGCTGTCTATTGCTTGATTCAAAACATCTTTATCTGAAGTTAATCCTGTAACTATTGCCGATGATGTTGTGGCAATGGTTACGGAGCTTACAAAGCAGCTCATGAAAAAGTATAATATACCCATTGAAAATGTATTGCGACATTATGATGTATGGGAAAAGCAATGCTCGGCACCGTTTGTTAAAAACGATGATCTACAACTACATAGACGGCAATATGCCCGACTGGGCGAAACCGACCATAAAAAAACTCGTCAAGCGCGGCATCATAGAGGGCAACGAAAACGGCGAGCGTATGTTCACCGATGACCTGCTCCGGACGCTTGTTATAATTGACAGAGCAGGGCTGTTTGATAATTAAATCGTGTAAAATTCGTGTATGGACAAAACATATACCACAAAAAACCGCGCATTTGTCAGTCCGCAATAAAACAGTATAATTTATGACGGTCTGTCAAACAGGTGCGAAAAGAACGAGTATATCACTTTGCGGTGGTATACTCGTTCTTTTTTCCCTCAAATAAGTGTTAAAAACGACTTATAATTTTTTCTGTAAAGCAACAAAAATCATTTAACTATGAACCTATATTCATACACTTCAAAATAAGTCTTAATTGGATTGTAAAAAGAATTAATTCCATTCTTCAGCTCAATCCCTTTAACTACGATACTGTCTAAATCATAGATAAGAGTGTGTCGCTTGTCTATTATTTTGGATTTATTTTTTATTATAGGCTAAATACTATATAATTTATTTGTAAAACAACACTTATCAATCAAACTATTGACATTTTAAAATAATTGGTTTATAATATTTATATCATAAGTAATTGGAGGATATTATG
>CAJONM010000071.1 GCA_905235885.1 uncultured Clostridia bacterium | reverse complement strand
GTTTCCGACCATAGGTCGGATATTTCGCACGGGCAATTAAATCATTTTTTACTTTATAAGAAAGCAATTTCTTATAAAGCAAAAAAAAGACCGCACATCGTGTGGTCTTTCTGGTACGCGATCAGGGGCTCGAACCCTGGACACCCTGATTAAGAGTCAGGTGCTCTACCAACTGAGCTAATCACGCATATGTCCCCTCAAACAAATGGTATGATACCACATTTGCTTATGTTTGTCAACCCCTTTTTTAAAAAATTTTATTTTATCTTATACAAAAGTATTACGAAAATGTCAAATATTTATTAAAGTCCAAAAAACCCTTGTTTTAAAAAAAATCTTATGCTATAATATGTCTGTACGGTTTTGAAACGAGGTATAGTATGAACAGCGCATATATTTATCTTCAAATATACAAATTATTCGACAAGCACACTCCCATAAGCGTTGATTGCGGAGAGCTGTGCGGCGCGGCGTGCTGCGCCGGAGATGACTGCGGAATGTTCCTGTTCCCCGGCGAATGGGAAGTATACCGTTTGCTTTCGCCCGAAGGCTTTCGCATTGAATGCTCGGATCTGACATATACTTATAACGGCAATAAGATCAGGACGCCGCTTCTGGTCTGTGACGGGAAATGCGACAGGTTCATGCGTCCGCTTGCATGCCGTATATTTCCGCTGACACCGATATTGGATAAAGACGGCAATATTTCGGTCATAACCGATCCGAGGGCAAAAAGTCTTTGTCCTCTTGCAAAAACATTCTATATGAACGAATATGACGAGGAATTTGTCCGATCAATAAGAAAAGCGTTCGGATTATTAAAGAAAAACAAGCAAGTATTTGCATTTTTACAGGAATATACGAAATATATTGAAGAATTTTTGAGATTTTTCAATTAGGGGTGGTATAAATGGGATTTTTCAAGAGAAACAAAAAAGAAAATGCCGAGCCTGTCATTGATACGGCGGAAACAGCGGCGGATGAAGACGCAAACGAGCGTAAGGTCACAAAAGAGGAGTTTATGGCGGCGGCGGCTGAAAACCTGATCGCGGCAACAGAGGAAAAGCCGTTTGACGGCGATGCCGACACAGAGGAGCAGCCCACCGAAAGCGATGACGAGAGCGACATCGCGACGGACGAGGAGACAGCGGCAGAGGAAGACAATAACGCCGCAGGCCCCGAAACGGATACGGGAGCCGAACCGGACGAGGAAACCAACGAGCAGTCTGAGACAGAGGCGGAGAAGCCGGCAGAAGATGAATCGGATCAGACCGAAAGCGCGGCACAGGAGCAGGAACAAGAGCAGGAGCCGACAGAAAAACAAACCGTAATAAAGCTCAGGGATATAAAGGAATATATTTCCAAGCATAAAAAGGGCTGTGGGATAGCCGGAATATCTCTCGGAGCGGTATTTTGCATATTGCTGGGCATATTCATATACGGCTGTATGACAGTACCGACAGATCGGATGGGACGCAATATATATGTTGAAAATATAAACATCAGCAATATGACATTCGACGAGGCGCTTGAAACTCTGGAAAACGCGGAGCTTCTTACGGCACAGGATATAACAGTAACCTGCAACGCCTCGAGCTATAATATAAGCGGCGTCGATATAGGTCTTGCGCCAAGGCTTGAGGATACGGTCGATAAAGCCATGCGCTACGGCAAGACGAAATATCGGCTCATAAACGGTTTGGCAAATTCACTTCAGATATTTTTCAAGCACACCGTCGTGCCGAACGCCAATGTTGACGAGACGGTGCTTCGCGAAAAGCTAAGCGACTTCGGCAAGCAGATCTACGGCGAGCTTGTAGAGCATCAGCTTGACATAGCCGACGATGTCGTTATATGCACTCCCGGTCATTCGGGCTTTGACAATAATACGGACGAGGCGTATGAGGAGGTCATGAACGCGATAAATCATGACGAGAAATTTAAAAACATCCCCGTTACCCTCAAGCTCGGCGCGCCTTATACGCTTACCGTTGAGGATTTTGACAACTATGTTTATCTCGATTATGTAGACGCGTACTATTCTCTTGAGAATAATGTCATAACGGTCGTACCGGAAATTTACGGACGAGTAATAAACAAGGAAGAGGCGGCAGAGCTTCTTACGCAGCTTTATGAGGGCGGCGAGGTAATAACGATACCGTATGAACATACCTATCCGCAGGTGACCGCCGAGCAGCTCCAGTCAAAGCTGTTCAACGCGACGATAGCATCATATACCACCAGCTACGGAACATCGAGCGCAAATCGCTGCGCGAATATAGCAAACGCCGCAAGCAGGATCAACGGCAAGATACTTCTGCCCGGTGATGTATTCTCCTTTAACGACGCCGTTGGGCCGCGTTCTGTGGCAAACGGATTTTATACGGCAAAGGAATATGTAAACGGAGAGACCGTCGACGGTATCGGCGGCGGCACATGTCAGGTCAGCTCAACGCTGTATAACGCGGTAATATATTCGGATATGTCGATCGTCACCAGAACAAATCATATGTTCCCCGTCGGGTACTGTCCGTTAGGACAGGATGCAACCGTTGCCGACAGCGGCGTTGATTTCAAATTTGTAAACAGCATGGATTATCCCGTCAAGATAGCCGCGTCAACAGGCGGCTACAGGATAACCGTAAGCATAATCGGCACGCAGCGCGACGATCCGCGCACCGTTCGGATCCAAAACACATCAAGCATGGACAACAGCGGCGGAACGCGCGTAAGAACGACACGCTATGTATATAACAGCGCAGGGACGCTTATAAGCTCCGACCAACTGCCGAGCAGCTATTATAAACCGCACCCAACAGAGGGATAAACTCGCATTCGTTAATATATGCTAAAAAAAATATAATAATTTTATGTTTTTATGCAAATTATCTATTGCAATACAGCGGATTTTGTGATATTATAATTATGTTGTACAGCAAAGGCGTTGTATAATCCTATTGATGGGTCATGTAGGATTATGCGCGCTTTTTTGCTTATTATATCAGGAAATTACAACATCCGAAGGATGATGTTGTAATTTCCTGATTATTGCTATCTGCCGCGTATTTGCTCCGATAAATTGCGGAAAGGAATATGATATGCAGAATATAGACGGAAAATCGCTTATATGTCAGTTGACGCCGGAGGTGCTAAGACGCTCGGTCGGAGAGGATATATCCCTGTCCGCTTGTGTTCATAAGCTTCAAAGCGCGTCATCTTTTATATTTGTCATGGTTCGGACAGGCAGATATGTCCTTCAGACGATCTGTGACAAAAAAATATGCGAGACCGATCCGCGAGACCTTTGCGAGGGAGCGTATATTGAGCTTTACGGCAGTGTAAAGGATGAGCCGCGCGCGCCGTTCGGCTTTGAAATAACACTTAAACGCTTCAGAGTTCTGTCAAAGCCGACAGCGGACTATCCTCTGCGCGTTTCCGACAGAGTTCTCGGCTGCACGATAGAGGAAAACCTGAAAAACAGATCTGTGGCGCTGCGTCATCCGCGCGAGAGAGCCGTTTTAAAAATATGCGAGGGTGTTGCCAGCGGATTTAGAGAATTTATGGTCAAAGAAGGCTTTACCGAAATACATTCGCCTAAGATATGCGCGGCAGCGACGGAGGGCGGCACGAATGTATTTCGTCTTAAATACTTCGGTGACGATGCCATGCTTGCGCAAAGTCCGCAGCTTTACAAGCAAATCTGTATCGCGTTTTTTGACAGAGTTTTTGAGATCGCTCCGTCATACCGCGCCGAAAAGCATAACAGCACAAGGCACCTTGCAGAATTTATAGGGCTTGATCTTGAAATGGGATATATTCGGGATATGACCGATATTATGCAAACGGCGACCGCCGCGCTTAAATATATCATTTCGTATTTAGACAAGGGCTACGATGCGGAGCTTGAACTGCTCGGCGCAGCTCTGCCGCGGATAGACTCGATACCTTCCGTAACATTTTATGAAGCGCTGGATATATTGGATAAAAAGCGAGATCAGCTTGACCTTGACCCGACAGATCAGATGCGGCTGTGTCAATACGCAAAAGAAACCTTTGGTAGCCGATTTGTATTTGTAACGAAATTTCCTGCCGCGAAAAGGCAATTTTACGAGATGGCGTCGCCCGATAGCGATACGCTTTCGGAAACCTTTGACCTTTTGTTTGACGGTCTTGAAATAGCGTCGGGCGGACAGCGTATCCATGATTATGATACTCAGCTCGAAAAGCTTTCACAGCTCGGAATATCCACCAAAGGTCTTACGGAATACCTTTCAAGCCATAGATACGGGCTTCCGCCGCATGGCGGACTGTGCATCGGCTCGGAGCGGCTCGTTATGAAGCTGCTGGGGCTTGAAAACATACGGCAGGCATCGCTTTTTCCACGCGATATGCACAGCTTCACAAATGAATAAGATTGCTATTAACGATAAGAGGCTGTAAAAAACTCGGTTTTTTACAGCCCCATTTGATTATATTTTCTTTGCTTCAAGATAAAATCTCTTATCATGCGCTTCGCCCATTGAGAAAGTTTTCCGCGGCAGCGCGCCGTCCTTTATGACCGTCATAAACAGATCATCCTTTTCCATCGCATCCACGATAAATCCGATCGAATTATCCGCCACCGCAAGGCTCCTTACGACATCCGCGCCATGGATGTAGTCTATCTCTCCGTCATTTTCCGCAAGATAATCGTCTAAGAATTTTTGCAGCGTTCCGACCGCCAGATTGCTCGGCGCGTCGGATATATATACGGCTCTTTCGATGCCGCCGCGCACTATCGTTATCTTCTGTCCGCCGTTATCAGTTTCGGAAAGCTGCGGATAATACGCTTTTAGCGCCGTCTCTATTTTATCGCCGTCCACACCGAACACCACGCGGTGTATAGGCTCAAATTCAAGCGAGTCATCGTGGAGATTGCCAAGCTCAGCAAGCGCGAACCGCGCCGGATGCGTGTTTCTCTGCTCGTCGGTAAGCGTCGGCTTCAGCTCTTCCCAGCACGCCTTTGCCGTTGCGAGAGAGTGGTTGCCGTCACCTACGGCAATGACAAGCACCTCTTTATCCTTTACACCGTATTTTTTCTCAAAACCCGCTTTATCCTCAAGCTTGTCAAGCCCTCTGAGCACAGCCGTTTTCGCCTTATCGTCAAGAATATACCCTGCGATATGTCCGCCGTCCTGCATAAGCTCAAAATCGTATACCTTCGCAAGCTCCGTCTTACGCGCCGTTACGCCCTCGACTATCTTCTTTTCCCTGTCATCTATAAGCATTATGATATGAGGAAGCTCGATAGGCGCGTTGCGGCGTATTCTCTGCCGCGGCGGTATACGGGAAACGATCGTCCCCTCCGTTGCGCGTACCGCCGATTGCGAGCCGACGGAATAATCGTATTTTTCCAGATCTATCGCGCCCACGATACCGCGCCGCGTTTTTCCGTCCGATAATGTCCGCTCAACATATATGAGAGCATCGGGGTATTCGGCAAATATCCCGTCCGCAAGATATTGGCGCATGGTTGCGTTTATGGTCTTTATCCGCTCATCGGCGTTTTCCTCACCTAAATACGCCTCCGGGAATATCAGCTTTAGCGTTGACGGAGCATCTCCGACATATGCGGCGGCTTGCTCCCAATATTGCGGCTCTGATGAATACTGGTCGCACGCAACTACGCTCCATTTTGAATAATCGCTGTTTTGCGGCAGAAGTATGTCCGCGGCCCTGAATATATTCATATCTTTTCCTCCTCGCTTAATATCTCTATCGCCCGTCTGTACCTTTCCAGTCTTTCTATCTCCTCATCGTCTATAACATCAAGACGGGCTGTGTCACTATTATGCCTAAGATCGGCAAGCTTTACTTTTCTCGCTATGGAATCATCTTTCATCCTTTCGATATACTCAAGATACGGCACGGACAGATCATGCGTAAGGAGTCTCAGCGCGTCTATGACATCACCGTCAAAGCCGCATCCTGCAAGCTCATCTATCGTAATATCCGTATCCTCCGCGACATCGTGCAGTAACGCGGCACAGGTCGTTTTTTCGTCCTGCATCTGCTCGGCAACTATGATCGGGTGGAATATATACGGCATACCGCTTTTATCCTTTTGCGATTTATGCGCTCGGTATGCGATACGCATCGCCATTTTCGTTTTGTCTGTATATATCATTATACACTCCTATTTCAGCTCTACTACCGTAACTCCGTCATCTCCCTCGCCGAACTCACCGGGACGATAGCTCTTTACAAACTTATTTTTTCTCAACATATCGCGTATATATTTTTTCAGAACGCCCGTTCCCTTGCCATGAACGATCCTTGCTGTCGATATTCCTGCAAGGTAGCAGTCATCAAGGAATTTTTCCGCGTTCATAAGCCCCTCATCGGGGTATTGACCGCGAATATCAAGCTCCGTTGATGCAGTCTTTGCCTTTGACTCAAAGCCGCGCGTATAATGCTCGGTCTGCTTCTCATGCTTCTTCGCATCCGTATCTGTACGGCGCAGGTTTGTAATATCCGTTTCCATTTTGATTATGCCGGCTTCAACTCTGACCTTGCCGTATTTATCGGGCGGTTTTATAACCGTCGCATCACAATCAATATCTAATATCCGCACAAGCTCACCCGGTTTCAGATCCTTGGGCGGTTGTGCGGCGGTACGCTTGGGTATGACTGTGTCTTTAAGCTTTTTATCTATGCTGTCCTCGCGTTTTTTCAGTCTTTGCCGCGCAGAGCTCGCCTTTTCGTCAAGCTCGGATATGCCCTGCTGACGCAGCCTTTCAAGCTCGCGTATTATCTCGTTTGCCTCGTCTTTGGCATCCATAACTATAATCTTCGCCTGCCTGTTCGCCTCCTGAAGAATACGCGATTTATTGTCCTTTAGCTTGATCCTGTCCGACTCTATCGCCTTACGCAGATCCTTCAGCTCCGCCTTCATGCGCTCGTTCTCGTCCGCATCTCGCCGCGCCTGTGTACGCGCGGCTTCAAGGTCGGTTATGACATCCTCAAACTTTATATCTTCATCGGACAAAATATCATTTGCCCGATCAATTACCGATTTGTCCAGCCCAAGCCGCCTTGATATTGCAAACGCATTCGACTTGCCCGGCACGCCAATGAGCAGCTTATATGTGGGTTGGAGCGTTTTTACATCAAATTCGCATGACGCGTTCTCAACGCCGTCTGTGGAAAGCGCAAACAGCTTCAGCTCGCTGTAATGCGTTGTCGCAAGCGTTTTAACGCCCATCTCGCGCAGCCGCTCAAGTATGGCTATGGCAAGCGCCGCGCCCTCTGTGGGGTCTGTGCCGGCACCCAGTTCATCAAAAAGTGCAAGCGTGTTTGTGTCAACATTTTTCATTATCTTAACGATATTTACCATATGCGATGAAAATGTGGACAAGCTTTGTTCTATCGACTGCTCATCGCCTATATCGGCGTATATCTTTGAAAAAACAGCCGCGTCGCTGTTGTCGGCGGCGGTAATGTGCAGTCCTGCCGCCGCCATAATAGATAAAAGACCGACTGTTTTGAGCGTTACTGTCTTTCCGCCCGTATTCGGGCCGGTAACAACGAGAGTGTCTGTACCCTTTCCGAATGTTATGTTGTTTGCAACGACTTTATCGCGGTCAATAAGCGGATGCCTTGCTTTTTTGAAGTTTATTATGCCCTTACCGTTGAGCTTCGGCTCCGCTCCGTCCGTATCGAGCGAGAGCTTACCTTTGGCAAATATGAAATCAAGCTCGGAGATACATTTGTGATCCTCTTCTATATCCTCCGCGTTTTCCGCCGCGGCGACTGAAAGCTCCGCCAATATCCGCTCTATCTCGCGCTGCTCGGCATTTTTCAGGTCGCGTATCTCGTTATTCATATTAACAACGCTCATAGGCTCTATAAACATAGTCTGCCCCGTTGACGATGTATCATGAACTATGCCCGGCACTTCCGATTTATATTCGGCGCGGACGGGTACGACATACCTGTCCGAACGCATCGTTACGATAGAGTCCTGCAAATACTTTTTATAATACGCGCTGTGGATCATACCGTTTAATGTGTCGCGTATTTTGCCGTTAAGATTTTTCATGCGACGGCGGAGCGAGGAGAGCTCCGATGACGCGTCGTCGGCTATTTCCGTTTCGGAAATAACGGCTGAATTGATCTTATCCTCCAGTGTGCGGCAAACGACAAGTCTCTCGCGCAGCCCGACAAGCACCGCGCATTCGGCGGTAATCTCATCAAGATACGATCTCATACGCCGCGCGATATACAGCACACGCGATATATCAATAAGCTCGCGCGCCGTAAGAACGCCGCCCTGTGCGGCGCGTCGGACGCTGCCGCGCACATCGGCAGCCGACAGGCTTACCGGCGGCGTGCCGAGCTTTAAAAGCGTTGACACCGCCTCCGTCGTCTCGCGCTGTGCCGCCGACGCGGTCTTTACATCTCTATACGGCTCAAGCTTATATATTCTTCTCCTGACCTGCTCTGATTGCGTATAACCGGCAAGCCTGTCGAGTATTTTATCAAACTCCAGTATTTTCAGAACCTTTTTCAAATCGCGTTTCACCTCGCATAATCGTATTTTAACACAAACAACTGTATATTTCAATAAATAAAGCATAAAAAGTATTGATATTTTATTTTGTAAATGTTACAATAACAGCGGAGTGATCACAATGAAAAATAAAATTCTTGAAACATTAAAATCATCGGACGGATATATTTCCGGCGAAGCGATAAGCCATACGCTCGGCATATCGCGTGCGGCCGTATGGAAGCATATAAAAAAGCTCAAAAGCGAGGGATATGAGATAGCATCGCTCACGAACAAGGGTTACCGCCTCATGAACGCGCCCACCGCCATTTCACCGTCCGCAGTTGATATGCTGCTCAAAACGAAATATATTGCGCGAAATATTATCTACACCGATCGGACAGGCTCGACAAACGAGGAGGCAAAGCGCCTCTCCTCTTCCCCGGACGGGACGCTGTTTATCTCAGATCATCAGACAGACGGAAAGGGCAGACTCGGCAGAGCATGGTCATCACCGTCCGGCACGGGAATTTTTATGTCCCTGCTTTTAAAGCCATATATATCACCGTCGGATGTGTCGGCAATAACGCTCATAGCCGGTCTTGCCGTATGCCGCGCCATAGGCGCGGGCGCAAAAATAAAATGGCCCAACGATGTTGTTATAGGCACGCGAAAGGTATGCGGTATTCTTACGGAAATGTCCGCCGAAATCGACCGCATCGGCTATGTCGTATGCGGTATCGGCATAAATGCAAACAATATATCTTTTCCCGATGAGCTGAGGGGTAAAGCGACATCCGTTTTTATCGAAACGGGAAGCGCCGTTTCGCGCACAGAGCTTATCGCGTCGGTAATGAACGAATTTGAACCGCTCTATGAAAAATTCCTCAAGAGCGGATTTGAGCCGATATCGGAGCAATACCGCCGTTTATGCGTTACGATAGGCAGAGATATCCGCGTTATATTTAGAGGCAATGAAATAACGGGTACCGCTGTTGATATAAACAAAAACGGCGGACTTATCGTCAAAACCGAAAATGATACCATTACCGTAACCTCCGGCGAGGTGAGCGTAAGAGGGATATATGGATATATATAAAACACTTTGCAACAAAACAAGGGATGTAAAAAACGAGTTTTTACATCCCTTGTTTTGTCTTACTGCATATTGCCTCTCATACCGCGCTGTCCGCCAAATCCGCCCATTGTAGCGGTGCCGATCGTTGTCAGCGACTGTGAGATCGTGCCGCTGCCGCTTTCGGTGCCGTCAACATATACGGTATAGCTTTCGCCTGTCTTAATATTCGCAGATGAGAACATGATATTCCCTGTCGTCTTATTGACCTTGTAGCTCATTACGGTATTGCCGCTGCCGTCCTTTACCGATATGGTCTGTCCTGCGGTTGCGGACACATATGCCGATATGATATTCTGCTCAGATACAGTTGACGGATTTTCAATCATGCCCGACGAGCCTGCCAATATGACCGTTCCGCCGTTTATCGAGCAAAAGCCGTCATGGTCGAGCGCGCCGTTGCCGCTTGATACAGGTCCGTCAACGGTTATCGTGCCGCCATCTATCACTATCGAGCCGTTTGAGTCTATACCGTCACCTTCGGAATTTACATATATGTTTCCGCCGTTGATCTGGATATGATGCTCCGAGCTTACGGTAGTGCTTGCATTTCCTCCGCGCTGCATTCCCTGTATATCGGGGCGTGTCATTTCGCCCATCCCGCCGTTTTGCATGTCGGGCGGTGTCATTTCGCGCATCTGTCCGTCTTGCATATCGGGCGGTGTCATGCCGTTCATCTGTCCGCGTGCGCCTATGCCGCCGCGCATTCCGCCCATACCGCCGCCGAACATCTCATTCGTTCCGTTGCCGCCGGCATTGATGCCGTCATCTGAAGCGATTATGCTTATATCGCCGTCATTTACGGTCAGTATGCGCTTCGCCTCGATACCCTCGGTCGATTTCTTTATATCTATCGTGCCGCCGCTTATTATGACATCCTCCATACCCTTTATGCCCTTTTTGCTTTCCGATGTAAGCGTCAGTGTGCCGCCTGTTATATCAAGCTCGGAGTCGCATTTTATGCAGGTATCGTTGGATGTTACGGTTATTTCGCCGCCGGATATATCCATCATCCATACCGCTTTCAAGCCCTTTGATGATATGTCCTCACTATCTGCATCGTCATTTGTGCTCATGCCGAACATATTAAATTCCGATTGCGTTACCTCACCCGTACAGGTAACATTTACTTTGCCGTCCGTTATTTTGAGTATGCTCTCGGACTGTATCCCGTCCTCACCGGCTGTCACATTCACCGTACCGCCGCTTATGAGGGCTGTATCGTTTACATGGATGCCGTCGGCGGCGGATGTTATATTTATCGTCGCGTTATCCGTTTCAAAGCTGTCCTTTACGGTTATTCCGTTATGACGGGTACCGTTTATGTTAAGAATGCCCTTGCCCTTTATTTCGATAGAGTCTTTGGAGTATATTACAGCGTTCGTTTCCGATGTATCGCTGTATTCGCCGCCGTCTGTGAGAGTATTTACGGTATCCTCGGTAACGGTTATATAGCATTTATCCGCATTTTTTACATATATTGCCGCGCCGTCCGTATTTGTAAGTGTAACGCCGCTGAGCCTCAGCTTTACCTTGTCTTCCGTATCAACGACTATCTGAGCGTTTTCATTCTCACCCGTTACAGTGAAATCGCCGCCCTCGCTTATCGTTATAACATTGCCGCTCACCTGTGCGCCGCTGCCTGAGACTGTCATGGTGCTGACATTTATCTCTCCGGTATTTTCCTTCCACGAATCATCGCTGTCCTCCTCGCTCTTGGCTATCGTAACAGTACTCGTATCGCCGTCCCACGACACCTCCAGCCCAAACAGCTCCGCCAATGCCCTTAGCGGTATCATCGTTCTGTCCTCAACTATCTGCATAGCCTTCTCGGCCGTTACCGTGTTTATGACCTCATCGTCCTTAGACACCGATATATCGTTGCTGCCCAAGGTCATGGTATATACCTTTGAATTTTTCTTTGCCGATACCGTCTGCGTTTCCTGATCCCATTTAACGCTTGCGCCCAATGCCTCAAAGATCGCACGCATCGGCACTATCACCGTTCCGTCGTCATTTACGGGAGCAACATCAAAGTCAAGCTCCTGTCCGTCATATATTATAGATGCCGTAGATGCCTTTGATAATACCGCATTATTCGTTGCGGCGCATGCCGATAAATTCATCATCAATGCCGCAGTCGTTAATAAACAAATAATATTCTTTTTCATGGTCTGTACCCCCTTTTTTGATTTTGCAAGCTCATTATAATCCCGTTTTCTTAAACAAAGCTTAAATTCAAAAAAGTTTTTTAATTATTTCCTCGTACAGCTCCTATCAGGGCAAACACCACAAATGCGGCTATATCCGCGACAACGATCGTCGAGCCGACGGGCGTGCCGGCAACGATCGACACAAGTATTCCGCAAAGCGCGCATATAACCGACAATATCGCCGAGCAGACCGTTACGGCTTTAAAGCTCTTGAAAACGCGCATTGCCGACAGTGACGGGAATATGACAAGCGCGGATATGAGCAGAGAGCCGACAAGATTCATCGCCAATACAATAATTACCGCTATCACAACGGCTATCAGAAGATTATACGCGCCGGCGTTTATTCCCGTTGCGCGAGCAAAGTTCTCGTCAAAGGTAACGGAAAATATCTTGTTGTATGACAGTATGAATACCGCCATGACCGCTATTGAAAGTATAACGCACAGCCACACCTCGCCTTTTGTGAGCGTGAGGATAGATGTCGATCCGAAAAGCGTGCTGCATACATCACCGGACAGATTCGTTGAAGTGGAAAAAATATTCATCAGAAGGTAGCCTATCGCGAGCGCGCCGACCGAGATCATCGCGATCGCCGCATCCCCCTTTATTTTCGCGCTCTGTCCCGTCCTCAGCAGCAGAACGGCGCATACGACCGTTACCGGCAGCACGATCAGCATACTGTTTGAAACATTTAATATCGCCGCTATCGCCATTGCTCCGAACGCGACATGAGACAAGCCGTCGCCGATAAACGAAAATCGCTTCAATACCAGCGTCACGCCCAGAAGCGATGAGCACAGCGCGATAAGCACGCCGACTATGAGCGCGTACCGCACGAACGGATATTGCATATACATCATTATCTTATCCATTGCCGTTACCTTATCCGAAATCCCGTTTTGCTGCCGCAATATTCATCCTTTGTACCGAAAAACACGGTATCGCCTATATGCAATATATGATCGGCATATTTTATCGCGGCATTGATGTCATGAGAGATCATAATTATCGTTATTCCGTCATCCTTGTTCAGATCATATATCAGCTTATACATATCCTCCGTTACGGACGGATCAAGTCCCGAAACAGGCTCATCCAAAAGCAGCAGAGTCTGCATCGCGCACAGCGCGCGCGCAAGAAGGACGCGCTGCTGCTGTCCGCCGGACAGCTCTCTGTAGCAGCGGTTTTTAATATCATCCAAACCCATACGCGATATATATTTCGTCGCATGCTGCTTATCATCCTTGTTATAGAACGGACGCGCACCGCATCTGCTCCGGCAGCCGGACATAACTATTTCCCATACCGTCGCCGGAAAATCCCTCTGCACCGCCGTCTGCTGCGGCAGGTAGCCGATCTGATTGAGTCCCAGCCCGTCTCCTACCGTAATGCTGCCGCTTATTGGATGATGCAGTCCTAGAATTGTTTTCATAAGCGTTGTTTTACCGGATCCGTTTTCTCCGACTATACATAAATAATCACCGGCATTCACCGTAAAGCTGAGATCCTCGACCACAACGGTGGAATCATAGCCCAATTTTAAATTTTTACAGGTCAGAAGTGCCATAGTGTGATCTCAACTTTCGATAAATTTCATTACATCATCGGGCGTATGCGCTATCATCTCCGCGCCGTAGCCGATAAGCTCGCTTTCATCGCGAAATCCCCAGCTCACGCTTATGCAAGGCATACCGGCATTTTTCGCCGTTGCCAGATCGACATTCGTATCGCCTATGTATACGCACTCATCAACGCCCACACCGAGCATTTTTATCGCCTTATATACCATATCCGGCTCAGGCTTTGTTCGCGTGTCGGGGCTGTCTCCGACAGCTACATCGACAATTCCGCCGAAAAATTCGTCATTAAGCGCTTTTACCGCAAAATCAAGCTTATTCGATACGATGGCAAGCTTATAGCCCTTGTTCTTTAGCGCGGCAAGCAGCTCGGTTACGCCGTCATACGGAGCGGTGTTGTCGCGGTTATGCTGTCTGTAATGCTCTCCAAACGCGTCATACGCTGCTTTATACTGCTCCTCGGTAATATCCTTCGGCGCGGCGCGGTGTATGAGCGTCCTTACGCCGTTTCCGACAAACATACGCACCTCGTCCCTCGTCCGTCGGGGAAAGCCGCACCTGTCCATTGCGTGATTTACGCTGTTTTTAAGATCATCAAGCGTATCTAAAAGTGTTCCGTCCAGATCAAAAATAACTGTGCTGCGATCCATCTATCTTTCCCCCACATGAATAAGTACCTGCTCTATTATCCGCTTTACATGATCGTCATCAAGCGAATAGAAGGTGTTTTTCCCGTCCCGTCGGGATTTGACGAGCCTTGCAGCCTTTAGAGTATGGAGCTGATGGCTTATCGCCGATTGGCTCATATCAAGCTTACCGGATATGTCCGACACGGACAGCTCCTCGGAAAACAGCGCCCACAAAATACGGATCCTTGTATTATCACCGAACACCTTAAAAGTTTCGGCAAGCTCGGATATGGTAGCGTCATCGGGTGCGCCGGTCCTTATCTTATTTAAAACATTTCGGTTATACGCGCATATTTTGCAAACGGATTGTGCCATATGCCGACCTCCTTTGTCATCTATAACTTTGAAAGACGATCCCGTCTGAGATCGCCTTCTTCATTAAAGCGTATTGATATATGTCTTAACGAATTCCTCAAGAAGCTCATCACGCTCAAGGCTTGCAATCAATCCCCTTGCGCCGTTATAGCTCGTTATGTATGTAGGATCATCTGAAAGTATGTAACCGACTATCTGACTTATCGGATCATAGCCCTTTATCTTCAGTGCTTCGTAAACCTGAGACACCACATCACGAACCTCCTTCGGCTTATCAAAGCCAAGATTGATCTTCATTGTCTCGTTAAATTCCACGATAATCCCCCCTCGCATATTTGTCTGTATATATGATATTACATTTCTCGAAAAAAATCAAGTGTTTTATGAAAAAAATAAAAATTAACAATATAAAAGGGGCATTGCACCCCTTTTATATCGTTAAAATTCCCGTTTCCGATTCGATAAGCAGCAGGATATTTTCCTCTCTGCCGTTTTGCGCGTTTACATATATGATGAAATTTTTACCCAGATACGAGCCTTTGAACTCATAGCACAGCACCTCGCGCAGCGAGTCCTTCGGTATTATCGCCAGCGACACAGCCGACACATCAAGATGCGAGGATATATGCTCGCGCGCCTGATCAGCTGTCATGGAAATATTATCGACATCACGCGTGCGGTGATTCATAAGATACCCCTTGCTCTCCATGCCGATTATTTCACCGTTATCGAGCGCTACGCGGAGCTTTATAAGGTCGCTGTAGCATTTAACGCCGTTTTGCGAATACGCAAAATTGAGCGTTGCGATATTGTCCTTCGTTTCGTAATAGTTTTCCGTCATGCCGGTTATTCCGCGCTGCTCTAAAAATCGCATTGCCGCGTCGGTGGCAGCGGTTATATCGTAATTATTTTCGCTTACATCGCGGTTTTCCAGAAAATACAGGACATATCCGCCTTTTTTCGTTATGCTTATGGCAATTGTCGAGCCGTCTGTATCGGATATGAAGTTATACGCCTCTATGGCGGTATTCATCATGGTCCCGTCATAGCGCAGATCCTTGCCCCTGTCGCCTAAAAATTCACGCGCAACACGCAGCGCCTCATCCTGTGATATTGCCGGCGCCGCCTTTATCATGAACGCTTCCATATTCTCTATATGCTCGGAAAACGGACCGTCATATATAAGCGACGGATAGCCCTCAAACGATTTTTCAACATTTGCCATATCGTCAAGCACGCTGCCGCCGGCGGCAAATGCCGATACGAGTACGGACGCATTCGTCAGCTCCTCCTCACCCGAATTTATCCGCTGCTCCGTTTCGCTCAGGCTTTTGCCGAGCTTTGCGGCATATTCATTGAGCTTTGCGAGATTTGCGTATTCCTCATCGGTTATCGTGTCGCCGTTTATCATATTCTGTGACAGAACATATGTGTAGTCCCCGACCTGCGAGAGGAACTTTGCCGTATTTTCCAGCCCGACCTCCTGCTGCGGCAGCTGCCCCAAGCTCGATTTTGCGGCGGCGGACTGCATAAATATTTCATTTGAAACGGCCGCAAGCTGCGCCGGCGTCGCGGCAAGCTGCGCCTTTGAAAGTAACGCGTCTATGCTGTTTACATAATCGGTCATTTCAAAAAATGCCCTGTTGTAGCTGTTATTTACGGCTGTGTCAAGCTCCTTTGCACGCTTGAAATTCTTAGCGCACATAACAGCCAAAACAAAAACCGTAATGCCCAATATGGTGTAAATCACCGTATGAAGCTTATTTGCTTTGCTCATATTATCCTCCTTTTTTGTCATAGATCAAGCGAGCTCACACCGTGCAAGATGTGACGAGATTTCCACTTCCCGTCCGTTAGGAAAAAGCTCT